>NZ_JAWOAI010000029.1:0-35410 GCF_033194735.1 Streptomyces sp. W16 | reverse complement strand
ACGCGCGCGTGCGGAGGCCGCGGCTCCCGTGTCGCACCCCGCGCCCACGGCCGACGACACCCTGGCCCGGGCCACCCGCTTCAACAGCTTCCGCCAGGCCGTACGCGGCGCGATGACCGAACAGCTGCCGCCTGTACCGGAGTCCGACGCGATGACCGGACAACTGCTGCCGCCCCTACCGGAGTCCGGCGCACTGACCGGGCAACTGCCGCCGCCCGTACCGGAGTCGGAGCCGGAGCGCTCCGAACCGGCCGAGTCCCTCACCCACCCGCTCCCGGAAGGCAACCCCACCTCATGACCGGCACGACCACCGCCGACGAGAAGCTCACCTGGCTCATCGAGGGCCTCCTGGAGCGCACCCCGGGCGCGCGACACGCGCTCGTGCTGTCCCGGGACGGCCTGAAGCTGTGCCGGACGCCCGAGCTCTCCGTCGACCAGGCCGACCAGCTCGCCGCGATCGCCGCCGGAATCCAGTCGCTGTCGCACGGCGCGTCGGTGGAGTTCGGGGACGGCAGCGGGGGCGTGCGCTCCGCGATGACGGAGTTCTACGGCGGGGTGCTGTTCATCGTCGAGGCCGGCGAGGGCGCGCACTTGGCGCTGGTCACCACGGAGGACGCGGACGCCGGTCTGATCGGGCACAACATGAGCGAGCTGGTCGAGCAGCTCGGCGAGCACCTGCGCGCGGAACCCCGTTCGTGATGAGCCGCCCCGGCAGGGACGACTCACCCGACCGCCTCTACACGCTCACCGGAGGCCGCGCCCGTTCCGCACCGGACAACCCGTTCGACCTGGTGACCCTCGTGGTCGCCGAGTGCGATCCGGTGACCGGTATGCAGTCGGAGCACGCGGCGATCCTACGGCTCACCGAACACCCCACGGCAGTAGTCGAGTTGGCGGCCGAACTGAAGCTCCCGGTGAGCATCACCAAGATCCTCCTCTCCGACCTTCTCGCGGCCGGCCGGGTCAGCGCCCGGCACCCGCGCAAGGCGGATCTCAATCCCGACGTCCTGGAACAGGTGCTCGTTGGACTCCGCAACCTCTGACGCGCGCACCCCCTTGGGTGCCTCCGCCGACAACGGCCTGAAGATCGTGGTCGTCGGCGGCTTCGGCGTCGGCAAGACCACACTGGTCCGTTCGGTCAGCGAGATACGTCCCCTCAACACCGAGGAGACGATGACGAAGGCCGGCGAGGCCGTCGACGACATCAGCGAGGTGCGCGGCAAGTCCGCGACCACCGTCGCCTTCGACTTCGGCCGCATCACGCTCGACGCCCGCAATGTGCTGTACCTGTTCGGCGCCCCCGGCCAGGAACGGTTCTGGTTCCTCTGGGACCGGCTGTTCTCCGGGACGCTCGGCGCGGTCGTCCTCGTCGACACCCGCCGTATCGACGACTCCTGGTACGCCATCGACCGCCTCGAACACCACGGCACCCCCTTCATCGTGGCCTGCAACGACTTCGGCGGCCCCGCCTACGCCCCGCAGCAGATCCGCGAGGCCCTCGACCTCGACCCGCACGTCCCCCTCCTGGACTGCGACGCCCGCTCCCGCGCGTCCGCGAAACAGGTCCTGATCACCCTGGTCGAGCACGTCAAGAGCGGCTACGGCACCCAGGGCCCCGCCCGCCCCCAAGTCCCCGTCCCCCACCAGGAGTTGGCTCTGTGACCGCGCCCGTACCGCTGAGTGGACCCAGGTTCCAGACCGAACCGGCGCAGCTGTACCGGGAGATGCGGCGCGAGCACGGTGCCGTGACGCCCGTGGTGCTGGACGGCGACATCCCGGCCTGGCTGGTGCTCGGCTACCGCGAACTGCACCAAGTCACCGGCGATCCCGTCCTGTTCAGCCGTGACTCGGACCTGTGGAGCCAGTGGGACCACATCCCCGACGACTGGCCGCTGCTGCCGATGATCGGCCGCAAGCAGCCGTCGATCCTCTACACGGTCGGCGAACGGCACCGCGAGCGCGTCCGCATGATCAGCGACGCGCTGGAGGCCGTGGACCCCTCCGAACTGCGGTCGTACGCCGAGAAGTTCGCGGACGAGCTGATCGACGGGATCTGCGGCAAGGGCGAGACGGACATCGTCGGCGACTACGCGATGCTGCTGCCGGTACGGGTCCTGGCCCGGCTCTACGGCTTCCGGGACGAGCAGGGCCCGGGTCTTGTCACCGCGCTCAACGACATGATCGACGGGCGTGAGCGGGCGATCGCCGGGCAGACCCATCTGGCCGGGGCCATGGGGCAGTTGCTGGCCGACCGGAAGGCCGAGCCGGCCGACGACGTCGTGTCGCGGATGCTCACGCACGCCTCCGGCTTCTCGGACCTGGAGATCGCGCAGGACCTGATGGTGATGATGGCGGCCGGCCACCAGCCGACCGCCGACTGGATCGGCAACTCGCTGCGCCTGATGCTGACCGACGACCGTTTCGCGGCCTCCCTCTTCGGTGGCCGCAACAGTGTCGCCGAGGCGATGAACGAGGTCCTGTGGGAGGACACCCCGACCCAGAACGTGGCCGGGCGCTGGGCCTCCCGCGACACCCAGCTCGGCGGCCGTCGCATCCGCGGCGGCGACCTGCTGCTGCTCGGCCTCCAGGGCGCCAACTCCGATCCCCAGGTCCGCACCGACGGCTCCGCGCTCACCGGCGGCAACAACGCGCACTTCTCCTTCGGGCACGGGGAGCACCGGTGTCCGTTCCCCGCGCAGGAGGTCGCCGAGGTCATCGCGCGGACCGGTATCGAGGTCGTACTCGACCGGCTGCCCGACATCGACCTGGCGGTCCCCGCCGAGTCCCTGACGCGCCGCCCCTCGCCGTGGTTGCGAGGCCTGACCGAGTTGCCGGTGCGGTTCTCTCCGACCCCTGCCCTTGGAGGCACGCCCGTATGAGCACGCGAATAGTTCTGGACCCGTTCGTCGGCGATCTGGACGGCGAGAGTGCCAGGCTTCGTGAGGCCGGTCCGCTGGCCGCCGTGGAACTGCCCGGTGGTGTGCCCGTGTGGGCGGTCACGCATCACGCCGAGGCGAAACAGCTGCTCACCGATCCGCGGCTGGTGAAGGACATCAACGTCTGGGGTGCCTGGCAGCGCGGGGAGATCCCCGCGGACTGGCCGCTCATCGGGCTCGCGAACCCGGGCCGTTCGATGCTGACCGTGGACGGCGCCGACCACCGCAGGATGCGGACCCTGGTCGCGCAGGCGCTCACCCCGCGCCGGGTGGAGCAGATGCGGGAGCGGATCGCGAAGCTGACGGAGGGGCTCCTCGACGGCCTGGACGGCCTTGACGGCGACGAGGTCGATCTGAAGGCGGAGTTCGCGTATCCGCTGCCCATGTTCGTCATCGCCGACCTCATGGGCATAGCGGAGTCCCAACTCCCGCGCCTGAAGGAGCTGTTCGAGAAGTTCTTCTCGACGCAGACCCCGCCCGCCGAGGTGATCGCCACCCTCATGGAACTCGCGGGCATCATGGCCGCGACGGTCGCGGCCAAGCGCGCGGAGCCCGGCGACGACCTGACCTCCGCGCTGATCGCGGCCTCCGAGGACGGCGACCACCTCACCGACGAGGAGATCGTCTCCACGCTGCAGCTGATGGTCGCGGCGGGCCACGAGACGACGATCTCGCTGATCGTCAACGCGGTCGTCAACCTGTCGACGCACCCGGTCCAGCGCGCCCTGGTCCTGGCCGGCGAGGCCGACTGGTCCTCGGTGGTCGAGGAGACCCTGCGCCACTCCACGCCCACCTCGCACGTCCTGATCCGGTTCGCCACGGAGGACGTCCAGGTCGGCGACAAGGTCCTCCCGGCCGGGGACGCGCTGATCGTGTCGTACGCCGCGATCGGCCGCGACGAGGAGGCGCACGGCCCGACGGCCGGCGACTTCGACATCACCCGTACCAGCGAGAACCGCCACATCTCCTTCGGCCACGGCCCGCATGTCTGCCCGGGCGCGGCCCTGTCCCGCCTGGAGGCGGACGTGGCGCTCCCGGCCCTCTACGAGCGCTTCCCGCACCTGGACCTGGCGGTCCCGGCGTCCGAGCTCCGCAACAAGCCGGTGGTGACGCAGAACGACATCTTCGAGCTGCCGGTTCGGCTCACGCCGTAGATCGCCGTAGATCACCGTCCGTCCACAGGCCGGAGCGGTCGTCTCATCGAACGGACGCGTTTCCGTCCGGTTTCACCGAGGGGATACGCTCCGGCTCGTGGCTGATATCGAGATTCCCGCTGACATCAAGCCCGCCGACGGACGTTTCGGCGCTGGCCCCTCCAAGGTGCGGACGGAGGCGCTGGACGCGCTGGCCGCCACCGGTACGTCTCTGCTGGGCACCTCCCACCGCCAGGCCCCGGTCAAGAACCTGGTCGGCAAGGTGCGCGAGGGCGTCTCCGCGCTGTTCTCCCTCCCCGACGGCTACGAGGTCGTCCTCGGCAACGGCGGCTCGACGGCCTTCTGGGACGTCGCGACCCACGGCCTGATCGACAACAAGTCCCAGCACCTGACCTTCGGCGAGTTCAGCTCCAAGTTCGCCAAGGCGGCCAAGCTGGCCCCGTGGCTGGCCGAGCCGACGGTGATCGCGAGCGACCCCGGCACGCACCCGGAGCCGGCCGCCGAGGCGGGCGTCGACGTGTACGCGTTCACGCACAACGAGACGTCGACGGGTGTCGCGGCCCCCATCAAGCGGGTCGCGGGAGCCGACGAGGGCGCACTGGTCCTGGTCGACGCGACGTCGGGCGCGGGCGGCCTCCCGGTGGATGTGTCCGAGACGGACGTCTACTACTTCGCCCCGCAGAAGTCCTTCGCCTCCGACGGCGGCCTGTGGATCGGTGTCTTCTCCCCGGCCGCGATCGAGCGCGCGGAGCGCATCCACGCGTCCGGCCGCCACGTCCCGGAGTTCTTCAGTCTCCCCACGGCGATCGACAACTCCCGCAAGAACCAGACGTACAACACCCCTGCGCTGTCCACCCTGTTCCTGCTCAACGAGCAGCTGGAGTGGATCAACGGCCAGGGCGGCCTGGCCTGGTCGACGGCCCGCACGAAGGACTCGTCGAGCCGCCTGTACACCTGGGCGGAGGAGTCCAAGTACGCGACCCCGTTCGTGTCGGACGCCACCAAGCGCTCGCAGGTCATCGGCACGATCGACTTCGCCGACGAGATCGACGCGGCGGCGGTCGCCAAGGTTCTGCGCGCGAACGGCATCGTCGACACCGAGCCGTACCGCAAGCTCGGCCGCAACCAGCTCCGCGTGGCGATGTTCCCGGCGATCGACCCGGCGGACGTCGAGGCGCTGACGAAGTGCATCGACTACGTCATCGAGAAGCTCTGACTTTTCGGCTACGACACGTTCGGCTACGACACGAAGGGCGCCCCGCGGAACTGCTCGCGGGGCGCCTTTTGCCGTCGTAGAAGACTGCGGGCGGCCTGCGTCCGACATCGAGGTGAACCCGTAACCGGGGCAAATCAACCCTCCGCCACAGCCGCGTAACAGCGGCAGCACAGGGAACAACTCCCGCCCCGCTCCGCCGGTCGAACCTGCTGCGTCGCACCCCTGCGGCGCAACTCCTGCACTCCCGACCGAAGTTGGAGTTGCCCCATGCCCAGGAAGTCCCTGTCGACGCGGCTCGCCGCCACCGCCGCACTGCTGCTCACCGCGGGCGCCCTGTCCGCACCGGCCGCCGCGGCGGCACCCTCGGACGCGTCCCCCGGAGACGCGTACGTCCTGACCGTGACCACGAACCCGGCCGGCACGAACTACTCCGAGCGCCACGTCGACGTCACCGGCACCGTCACCAAGGCGGACGGCACCCCGGCGCCCAACATCCCTGTCACCGTGCAGGAAGTCGTCCAGTTCACCACCTGGAACCCATGGGGCGACCCGATCGACCCCCACTACTACGAGCCCCGCGACCTGGGGAAGCCGGTCACCGACGCCAACGGGAAGTTCACCATCCCGGACGTCGACATCGACCACACGACCGGCAGCAGCCTGCTCAACGTCCAGCACGGGGTGGAGATCACCGCCCTGTACGACGAGGACGGCGACCTCAACACCCCGCAGGACGGCTACTACGCGGACACCACCGTGACCGCCAACGCCCAGTCCAGTTCAGTCAGTTACCGGCTCAGCAAGAAGAAGGTGAAGGCCGGCGACATCCTCACCGTCACGGGCAGGGTCACCCTCCCCAAGGGTGTCGAGCCCCAGGGCACGGAGGTCTTCCTGCAGACCTACTGGGAGCAGGAGTACGACGTGAAGGCGACTGCCACGTACGGCGGCTTCTTCGTCCTGTCGGTACGCGTCACCGGCTACGACGACACGTTTACGCTCCGCTCGGCGCCGAGGGATTTGTACGTGGCGGGGGCGCAGCAGGCTCTGCCGATCACCAACACGTCGTTGCCTCGCAAGTAGCCTCCCGGCGGGACCGGGTAGGTGGGTCCTGAAAGTGTGACACTTCGCGGGAAAGTGACACACTTTTGGGGAGAGGGTGTGGTGGGGGGCGTCAGAACTGCCGGACGAAGCAGCGCCAGGCGTCGCGCGAGACGGCGAGGAGGGGGGAGGTGCCGTCTTGCGGGTGCTGCTTGCTGTCGCGGACAGCTCGGCCGAGGTCGGTGGTGTCGGCGACCTCGACACAGTCGCCCTGCTGCGCGGAATAAGAGGATTTCCGGAAGGGGCCTGCGCTCTCGGCCATGAGACGCTCCTCAGAAGTGTTGGATGAAGTCTTGCCAGGTACTGCGGGAAACGACGAACAGGGGGCCGTCGGCCTGCTTGCTGTCGCGGATGGCGCGCCCCTGGTCGGCAGTTTCGGCCACCTCTACGCATTCGCCCAGTTGCGTGGTGTACGAAGACTTCTGGAACGGGCCTACCAACTCGATCATGATGTGCTGTCCTCAAGGTTTCGCAACGTACTTCGGATGAGCTGTGCGCTCTTCTCCGGCGTCAGTGCAGCCGACCGCAGCAGGTCCCATGCGCTGGCGTAAGTCGCCAAATCTCCCGGAGACTCAAGGACCGAACTATTCATCAGTTCATCCATGACCACCGCCTCAACCGTCGGCTCAGAGTCGAAACCGAAGGCGGAAAACGCCGAGGTGGCCGCCACCAGCGTGCCAGCACTGAACGGCAGAACCTGCACAGTGACGTTCTCCCGCTTCCCGAGTTCGAGAAGCGCCGACAACTGCCCTCGGTGAATCTCGGCATTCATCAAGGGGTGCATGATGACGGCTTCCCAGATGATGGCGCTGTACATGGCGCCCCCTTCCGCGATCTTCTCCCGCCGTAGCTCCCTCACCTTCATCAGCTGCTCGATCCGTTCAGGAGATACGTCATTGGGCCCCCCTCTGATGACCGCGTAAGCGTAGGAGGAGGTTTGCAGCAACCCAGGGACCAGAACTGGTTGCCACTGCCGGATATGCCGCGCGTCATCCTCCATCGCGATGTAATCCACGTAGTCCGGGCGCAGGTTCCAATCGCGCTCCAGCCACCACCCCCGCTTCTTGGGGTACTTGGCCAACTCCTCCAGCTTCGCGCACACTTCCCGGTCGGTGACGCCGTACTCCTCTAGCAGCAACCGCACCTCGATGACGCGCGGCGTCGCATGCCCGCTCTCAACTCGGCTGATCCTCGCCTGACTTGACGCGATGATCTCGGCGGCCTGCGGTTGGTCCAGCTTGGCAGCCAGACGGTACCGCTTGAGTGCCGTCCCCAAGCGCCTACTACGCACCGTCGGCCGTCCACCTGCGGGCATGGGCCCTCCCCTCTTCTGCGGCAACGATGCCACACCGAGCGTCAACCTCAGGGGTACATCACCCGATCGAGTGACACTCACGAATATATTCGCAGATTTGGATTGCGCAGATCGCGAACCCGCCCCTAGTTTCGTGAAGGCGCCGCAGCGCAGCCCAACTTGACGTCACGTCAGGACGGAGTTCCCCCATGCCCGCGTCCGAGAGCTTCCGCATCCCCAAGCACCGACGACACGTCCCCGCCGCCCGCCAACGCGTCCGCAAGACCCTCGCGGACTGGGGCATCACCGACGAACTGGCCGACGCCGTGACCCTGTTGGCGAACGAACTGGTCACCAACGCCGTGACCCACTGCAAGGTCCCCCACTCCCAGATCAAGGTCGAACTCACCCTCAACGGCAGGGAGTTGGTCCTAGAGGTCTCCGACCCGGACCGGGACGGACTCCCCCGACCTCACGACTCGACCCCGGACGAGGAAGGCGGCCGGGGCCTCGCACTCGTCGCCGCGCTGGCCGACAACTGGGGATGCCGACAGGAGCCGTACGCGAAATGCGTGTGGGCGAGGTTCGGCCTGGAAGGGGTCCAGGCTCATGTTCCGGCGACTTTATGAGGCAGCGGCCCGCCTGCTCACGCCCCAAACTCCCCTGAGCGACACGGAACTTGCACAAGAAGTCCGGACGCCCGACCCCTACGTATGGCGACTCCCGCCCGTCACACTTCCGTAAGACAGGTATCGCCCACATCCCCTGAACGTGTCTGTTAACGTCCGCGCGACCCCCGAAGATCCGCAACTGGAGACGCAGATGGATATCGCCCTCATCCTCGCGAGCGGCATCGCCTGGACGATCGTGTACATCCAGGCGATCCGCGTCGGTTTCCGCGACCGCACCTACGCCATGCCCGCCGTAGCGCTGGGCCTGAACTTCGCGTGGGAGTGGACGTACGCGGTGCACAACCTGGCCTTCGACCCGTCGGTGCAGGGCGGCATCAACCTGGTGTGGGGCATCGCCGACGCGGTCATCGTGTACACGTTCTTCCGGTACGGCCGCGCCGAGTTCCCGTCGTTCGTCACGGCGCGGATGTTCGGCGGCCTGAGCGTGCTGCTGTTCGGGATGTCGTTCGCCGTGCAGTGGCTGTTCCTGGCGAAGTTCGGTGCGGAGGACGCGGCCGGTTACTCGGCGTTTCTCCAGAACCTGCTGATGTCCGCCCTGTTCATCGCGATGTTCGTCGCACGGCGCGGACTGCGCGGGCAGTCGGTGACGATCGCGGTGGCCAAGTGGCTCGGCACGCTCGCGCCCACGATCCTTTTCGGCGCCATTCAGCATGACGGGTTCCTGCTCGGCCTCGGCATCATGTGCAGCGTGCTCGACCTGGTCTACGTCTGGTTGTGCGTGGGGGCGAAGCGGGACGGTGCGGTGTTCGACTCGGCCGACTCGGCTCCGGAACAGCGCACCGGCGTGGACGTGGGTGACGCAGGGGTGACGAGTCGGGCCGACAGCGCGTCCATGGAGGCATGACCACGGCATCTCGGCTGCCGTCCGGTCCGCCTGGCTGCACGAGCCGGCCGCGATGTCCGGCGGCCCGCCGACTCCGGCCGACGCCTGGCACGACCTGACGGCCTGCCTCGACCGCGCCCACGCCCGCTCCACCGCGTGACCGACCGCTCCTTGCGGGAGCCCGCTACTGGATGCGCAGGCCCTGAACTCGGCTTCCCATGCCGCGACTTCTAGCCCTTTCCGCCCGCATTGGTCAGCGCGTCCACGATCATGCGGGTGGCGAAGTCGGGGTTGTCGGCGATGCGGTTGATGTGTTCCGCGAGCAGGAACGTCGTGGCTTCCAGCGGAGTCATCTCCTCCTTGGTCCAGTCGCCGTACTGCTGACGCCACAGGCTGGGGCTCAGTTCGGTACCCGCGGCGATCACCAGGCCGGCCATCATGGGGATGGCCTCGGGCGGACAACTCCGGGGCATCATCCGCATCGTGGCCACGAGGGTGGGTACCACGTACTCGATGACGTCCTTGCCCTCGCTCTCGTGGGCCTTCCTCAGCCACGTCATGAACATATAGATGAGCGTGCACGCGCCGTCCAACAGGTCGTCGAGCCCGTCGGGCCCCAACGACGCGAGGAGCTGATCCATCAGCGCCTGCTGTTCGGGGTCCGTCGCGGACTTTCCGGCATGAACGGCCTTGAGTCGGGAGTCGACCATCATGAGCGCGGCGCCCACATCACCGACGGGAGCGTGCGCGGGGTCGCAGGACGATGACACAGGATTCCTCCTCAGTCGGACGCGTTGAGTAACGCCACGTGTCCGAAGAGTAGTTGGCCGAGTCGGTGAAGGGAGGCGGCTTTGTCGCCTTCACGGCAACGAGGGCACTGGTTGAATCGACCGAGAGGCTGAGTGAGTCGACTCATCAGGCAAGCTACGCGCATGAGATCTCGAACTGGCGGCATGTGGTGGGGGACGGCGATCGAGGCGCCGGACCCCAGCGGGCTGGCGAAGTTCTACGCCGAACTCCTGGGTTGGCACCTCGGCCACGACGAGCCGGGCACGGCCGTCGTCGCCGCTTCTCCGCAAGGACCGTTCTTCGTGTTCCAGCAGGCGGAGGGCTATCGGCCGCCGGTGTGGCCGCCGACCGAGGGGCAACAGCGCCCAATGATGCACTTCGATTTCCAGGTAGGTGATCTGGACTCGGCGGTCGCCGAGGCGGTCGCCCTGGGCGCCACGGTGGCGGAGTTCCAGCCGCAGGAGAACGTCCGGGTGCTCTTCGACCCGGCCGGCCATCCCTTCTGCCTGTGCTTCGACGAGGGATGACGGGCTGGGGCAGCCCCGGGCGACAACCACGAGAGGGCACACTACGAGACGTCGAGGTCTCGACGAACCCGGGTGACGATCCGCTTCGCTTCGGCGCCGTACACGGCGGACGCGGCATGTGTCTCCCAGACCCTTCGGTGCAGGGAGACGGCGTCGGGGTCGTCGAGCCAGTGTTCGGTGTACCAGTCCTCTGTCACAACCCGACGTTCGTCCACCATCGTGAAGCCGTTACCGATCACCAGCGGGAGCACGGCGCCGAACGGCACGACCCCGAGTCGGACGGTGTCCAGGTCCAACACCTCAAGAATCCGGTCCAGTTGGGCAGCCATGACCTCCGGCGAACCGAGCCGGGCGCACAGCGTCCCTTCCCAGACCAACTGGTGCAACTTCTTGCCGGGGAGACGCAACCACTCCTGCCGTTTCATTCGCGCGCGTACCGCGTCGTCCGTATCGCTGGTGGTGTTCATCAGTTCCGCGAGACCTTCGAAGACGCTTCGCGCGTAGTCGGCGGTCTGGAACAGGCCGGGGATGATGTCGGGCTCCCAGGCCCGCAACGTCTGCGAGTTGAGAACGAGGGAGTTCCACTCCTCCTGGACGGGCAGATGCCCAGTCTCCAGACGCTCCCGCCAGGGACGTACCTGTCCGGTTTCCTCGTTCATCGGGGCTCTGCCTCTCGTCGTTTTCGGCACATCGCAAACGGCGTCCGGATCAGCGCAGGGCGTCTATCGCCTTCACGATCAAGGCCCGGGCGTCCGCCCCGTACACCGCCATGCTCCGGAGCTGCTCGAAGGCGCTCAGGTAGAGCGCGATCTCGGACGGCTGGGTGACGCGGACCCGGGCCGACAGTAGTTCCACCGAGACGAGTGTGTCGTCGTAGATGTGGAACAACTCCTGCGGCCACAACACCCGTTCAGGCGTCGAGTCGGGGACGATACCGAGAGACACCGACGGCAACGCCCCAGCCGTGAGCAGATGGCCGAGCTGGGCCGCCATCGCATCGGCGTCGCCCAACTGGTAACGCAGAACACCCTCTTCGATCAGCATGACGAAACGGTGCCCCGGCTCATGGATGACCTTCGAGCGCTCGACGCGTGCCACCGACGCCTCGTCGGAGTCATCAGGGATGCCGAGCAGCCGGGCATTGGCGGAGAGCAGGGCACGCGCGTACCCCCCGGTCTGGAGAAGACCGGGGACCAAGGTGGGTGAGTAGATCCGGAACAGCTCAGTGGAACGGTAGAGCTCCACGTAGCTGTCCTGAAGGCGCTTCAGGCCGACGCGTACCGTGCGCCGCCACTCGCCGTACTGCGACTCGGCGTCCCGGGACTCGACGATGATGTCCGCGGCCTGGTCGTCGGCACCGCACGCGGCGCACCAGCGGCGTATGTCGTCGGGCGTGGGCGGTGTACGGGCGTTCTCCAGGCGGGAGGTCTTCGGATGGGTCCAGCCGCAGCGCTCGGCCAGCTCGCTCCCGGTGATACCCGCATCCGCGCGCAGATCCCGCAGACGCTGCGCGACCCGTTTACGCGCGGCCTGGGCTGACGAGGACGGGGAATTGGGCACGGGCTGACCGTATCCTGGCGCGCTAGCTGATTCTGTAGTCCTCGTGCGGGATCGCTCGCTCCCACACCGCCTCGAACGCCTCGGCGCACAGTTTCGCCGCGGCCGGGTCCTCGCTGATCTCTCCGCCACCGGACGCGCCGCCCCCGGTGAAGTGATTCCAGCGGATCAACCGGCCGTCCAGGAGCCAGAAGTCGTTGCCCGGCAGCGCGATGTCGGAGGCCTGCCGACGCGGAAGCCATCGCACCTGTTCGCCGGCCTCAATGTTGACCGGTGTGCCCGCGTGCTCGTAGCGGATGTAGTCACTGACCGGTTCGGAAACGATGCGTGCGCGCCGCACGACCACGCCGCGGGCCACTGTGCGGCGGATGAGGCTCGTCCATGAACCCCAGTACGGTGACTCCGGGTCGGTGTCCCGTTCCCCTGTCTCTTGCCAGCGGCCGAAATCGTCGGCCTCGCCAGCGACTCCGTATGCGTCTCGCATCTCCAGGTGGACAGCCGAGCGCCGCGCGCCGTCCAGGAGTTCAGCGAAGCTCGGCACGTTCTGCGGCATCGCACGCCTTCCTCAGGATCGGCACCATGCGTGCCGGAACGCGGACAACTGCTTCGTGGTCAGGAATTCCCACCGCGTGGCCGCGCACCTCGAACGCGGCGCACTGCACCTCGATCTCACGATCCGGCTTCCATCCCTGGATGACCAATTCGTTCCTACTCTCGTCGACCCACACAGTGGGGCTCTCGCCGGTGCCTGTGTTGGGGTCGATCCCGATGAACCGTAACGCCATGGCCGCCTCCGGCGTGCTGGTCGTTCGCAGATGTGCACCACCTTGAAGGCACCAAGATGCCGGGTCAAGAAGGAAAATCGGCCATGAGCAGGGGCAACTTACTGGTGTGAACATTCATGAACATCACTGGAGATGGCGACCACCAGGGCCCTAGCGTCGAGACCGGCAACGAAACCCCGGCGAGGCAGCGAGCCTTCCCGAGGCACGGCCCACGCCGCTGAGGAGCGCCAACATGAGGGAAGGCACTGCCCATCCGTCGGCACAGTTGCCCAACGGCTTCGATGCCTGGCTACTGGACTGCACTCCGACCCCCAACTGCGACATCTGCGCAGCGAATTGGCGCCAACTCACCACCTGCAAGCAATCCGGCGACATCACCCAGGCCGCCCGCCACGCCACCGAGATCCGCGACCACGCCTCCGGAGTGCACGCAAGCTCCACCAACTGACCAACACAGGAAGGCACCCCCATGCTCAACGGCACCGACCTCTACCAACTCGACATCACCGCAGCCGCGTTCACGCAGGCCTGCGGCGGCCCCTGCACCGAGGGCTGCGTGACCCTCGCCCGGATCGGCGACGGATTCTGGGCCCTGGGCGACAGCAAGCGCCCCGACAAGGAGCCCCTGCGCTTCACCACCGAGGAACTGGGCGCGGCCGGCATCGACCCGGCCCGCTTCGGCCTGACCATCTGAGCCGCGCAGACCCACAGTCCCACCCATCCCGGCCGGCCCTGTAGCGACCCCAACTCGCCCTCCCCGGCCGGGATTTCACCACCTCCCAGACCGAGCCCACCCCGAACAGGACCCCCACCGGTGCACCACCACGCCTACCTGTGGACCGGCCCGAAAGCCCGCTTCGACCAGGAGGCGCTACGCCGCCCACCCCACCCCGAACCACCCCCACCCGGCAGCCGCCCTGAGTTGGTCCAGCGCTACCGCGAAGTGGCCGCGGAGTTCCCCACCACCGACCTACCCCCGCTGGAAACGGCGTATTGGCTGATCAAACCGCCCTCACTGGTACGCGGAACATGGCCGGACCCAACCGCCGCGGCAGCCTGGCTCAGTGAACAACTCGCCGCATACCAAGCCAGGTTCACATCCGAAGCCCACCGCGACGCCCGCCACCTCGCCACCCTCGCGGCCTCCGCCACCGAGCGACTGACCTCAGGCGACGACTCGTCATACGGCTTCTACCTCGACCAGCCGGCCTATCTGTCCCTCGCCCTCGTCACCTGCACACCGAACCGCGCCAGGCCCAACCTGCCGTGCCCCTTGGCCAGTTGAGCCGACCGTCCTCCCTGACGAACAGCTACCGGCTGAGCCTGCGGAACCTCCGTACAGCCAACGGCAGGAACAGCAGCGTCAACGCCGCCGGCCACACCCCCGCCAGCAGCAGCGCGTGCTGTTCCGGCCATGACGCACCCCGCGCGGTCGGCGCGCCGAAGAGTGCCCGGGTGGCGCCGGCCGTCGAGGAGAGGGGGTTCCAGAGGGCGGCCTGGCCGAGCCAGTGGGGCATCTGCTGCGGGGAGACGTAGATGCTGGAGATCATCGTCAGCGGGAAGACGATCGCGAAGAGGCCGCCCACCTGCTCGGGGCCCGGCAGCAGCAACCCCAGCCAGACGCCCACCCAGATCAGCGCGAAGCGCAGGGAGAGGAGCAGTACGACGGCCTTCGCGAAGCCGAGTGCCGAGCCCGGGAAGGGGCCCGTGCCGAACTCCGGGCGCCAGCCCATGCCGTACGCCGTGGCCATCATGATGCCCAACTCCGCGCAGGACACGATCAGATCGGTCGCACCGCGTCCGGCCACCACCGCGGACGGCGCCATCGGCATGGAGCGGAACCGGTCGATGACGCCCTTCTTGGAGTCGTTCACGAAGATCGTCGCCGTGGAGACGAACCCCATGGCGACGGTCATCACGAACATCCCCGGCATCAGGAACGCCTTGTAGTCGCCGCCGCCCGGCACCTGGATGGCCTTGCCGAAGACGTACCCGTACAGCAGCACCGACAGGATCGGGAAGCCCAACTGCCAGAGGATGCTGACCGGTTGGCGCCGGTAGTGGGTCAGGCCGCGCCGGACGACGTTCCAGCAGTCGGCGACCGTCCAGAAGAGCCGGCCGTGCTGCGGTCGTCTGCGGTACGTCCGCCCGGTCCCGTCCGCCGTCGACACACCGCCACTCACGCCACCGCCTCCTCGATCTCCGGGTCCGGCACCGGTTCTTCCTCCGTACGGCGGCCCGTCAGCCGTAGGAACACGTCGTCCAGGCTCGGGCGGCGCAGGCCGATGTCCTCGACCGGGATGCCGTAGTGCTGGAGGTATCGGGCGACCTCGGTCAGCGAGCCCACCCGGTCGGCCACCGGCGCGTGCACCCGCAACTCCCCCATGTCGGCCTCGGGTTCGCCGCCGTGGGCGACCCTCGCGACCGCCTGCAACGCGTACGGGATGTGGGCCGGTTCGCGCACCACGACCTCGACGCGGTCACCGCCGACGCGGTTCTTCAGGCCGTCGAGGGTGTCGTCGGCGATGGCCCGGCCCTGGTCGATGACGGTGATGCGGGAGGCCAGCCGGTCGGCCTCCTCCAGGTACTGGGTGGTGAGGAGGACGGTGGTGCCGTCGGCCACCAACTCCCTTACAGTTTCCCAGACTTCGCCGCGGCTGCGCGGGTCGAGGCCGGTGGTCGGTTCGTCCAGGAAGAGGACGGCCGGGGCGAGGATCATCGATGCCGCGAGGTCAAGTCGGCGGCGCATGCCACCGCTGTAGCCGCCCGCGCCCTTGTCCGCGGCGGCCTCCAGATCGAACTGGCGCAGGAGTTGGGTCGCCCTCAACTTGGCCCGCCTGCGGCCGAGATGGAAGAGGCGGCCGAACATCTCCAGGTTCTGCCGGCCGGTGAGGATCTCGTCGATCGCCGCGTACTGGCCGGTGAGCCCGATCCGGGAGCGCACCTGGCGCGGCTGCCGGGCCACGTCGAGTCCGGCGACGGTCGCCTTGCCGCCGTCGAGCCGGACGAGCGTGGAGAGGATGCGGACGGCGGTGGTCTTGCCGGCGCCGTTCGGGCCGAGCAGGCCGTGCACGGTGCCCTCGCGGACGGCGAGGTCGAAGCCGTCGAGGGCGCGCTTGTCGCCGTAGCGCTTCTCCAGCGCCTCGGCCTCCACGACGTATCCGTGACTCATGGATCCCTCCTCCCTCCCTCTCTCCCTCCCGAACTGCGTGCACCGTATCCGATTACGCGTACGGTGTACTCGGTTTTCGTCCCCGGACCTAGACTCCCCCCATGACGAGCAGGCCGGCGAACAGCGGTCAGGATTCCAGCGGCAGCGGTGACATCGGCCGCACCCTCGAACTGCTGTGGGACACCGGCCCCCGCCCCAGCCGCGGCCCGAAGCCGGGCCTGAGCGTCGACCGGATCGTGGACGCGGCCATCCGCATCGCGGACCAGGAGGGGCTCGACGCGGTCTCCATGCGGCGCGTGGCCACCGATCTGGGCACGGGCGCGATGTCGCTGTACCGGTACGTCCCGGGGAAGGCCGAACTCCTCGACCTGATGCTGGACCGCGTCCGTTTCCCGGACCGGCCGAACACCCAAGCCACCGCCGCCGGTTGGCGCACCGCTCTGGAGACCGCCGCCCGCGACGCGCTCGCCGTCCACCGCCGGCACCCCTGGCTGCTGCGCGTCAACCAGTCCCGCCCGCTGCTCGGCCCGCGCGCCCTCGCCACCCTGGAACACCTGCTCGGCCGTATCCGCCCGATGGGCCTGACCGACCCGGAACTCGTCTCGACGGTCGTGATGGTCGACGGCTATGTCGTCGGGGCCGCCCGCACCCAGGTCCACCAGGAGGAGGCGGCCCGCTCCACCGGCCTGACCGACGCGGAGTTCTACGGCGCCCAGGTCCCGGCCCTGGAGAAGGCCATGGCCACCGGCGCCTACCCGACCCTCGCGTCCCTCTCCCCCGACACCTTCACCGCCGGTTTCGACCACTTCGAGTTCGGGCTCGCCCGCATCCTGGACGGACTGGAGGAACTGGTCCAACGGCGGTGCGGGGCAACGGAGTTCAGCTACGGCTCAGCTACGACGACGGGTGAGGCGCCGTAGCCCGAGCACGGCCCCGAAGACGACCACGACGGCCACCGCGCCCACCTTCACGTTGTTCCCCGAACCGCCGCCACCATCGCCACCACTCGCCGAACTCCCGCTCCCGGAAGGTGACTTGGAGGCGGAAGTGGCTCCCTCGGGCGCGTCCTCCGCCTGTACGGGACTGTCGGTGCCCTCACTCCCGTACATGAGCTTGGTGCCGTCCGCCGAGTAGCTGACGGACTCCCCCTGCCCCTGCAACGGCACGTCGAGGCGCCCTTTTCGCTTGATCCTGCCGCCGTTCCAGTCGTAGTAGATACCGCCGAAGTAGCCGCGTACGGCGAGCTGTTGGCCGCCCGGCGAGAAGGCGGCGTCGGTGGCCCAGAGGTCCACGGAGGCGACGGGCTTGAAGTAGTTGGTGCCGGAGGAGGAGAGCTTGGCCGGCCCTTCGAACAGGTGCCCGCCGTCCTCCTTCTTGTCGATGATGTACACGCGCCCGGTCTTGGGGTGCACGACCAGCGACTCGGCGTTCCGCGCCCCGTCCGAGTACTTCACGACGTACTGCGTGGCCCGGATCGTCTGGTCCTTGAGCACCTTCGGCTCGGGCAGCTTGTAGATCCAGACGTAGGGCCAGGTCCCGTCGAGGTTGTCGCCGATGTCACCGACGTAGATCTGGTTGTCCGGCCCGATGGAAATGGCCTCGACGTCACGCGGCTTGCCGACGCCGCTGAAGGTGACCGTGGCGACCGTCTTGCCGGTGGCGCTGTCGACGGCGTAGATGTACGGGCCGTCGTTGCTGTCGTTGTGCGTCCAGTAGATGCCGGGGTGGAGGTGCGAGGCGGCGAGGCCGCTGGACTCGGTGATCCGGGAGTCCGTGATCGTGAACCCCTTGTCGCCCTTGCCGCCACCGTCGTCGGCGGTTGCCGCCGTCGCTGCTGCTGCGGGCAGGGCGAGCGCGCCGACGAGAAAGCCGGAGCCGAGGAACGCGAGGAAGCGACGCATGCCCCAAGCCTGCCATCGTGGCAGGCCTCACACCCCACCGGCTCCAGCGATCGGCCGCCGATCGTCCATCATGAGCGGATGCTCAGGTTCATGCCCGTAGGCGACTCCATGACGATCGGGAGCGCGGGCGAACACACGTGGCGCTACCGGATGTGGCAGCACCTGCGCGCGACCTACGGCGGCCCGTTCGCCGTGGTCGGCCCGCGCGAGGCGCTGTACGACAAGGCGACGGACACGCCCACGTCGTACGAGTACGCCGACCCCGGCTTCCCGCACTTCCACCTCGCGGGGTGGGGCGAGGGCTGGCTGCACATGGCCCCCCTGATCGGCGAGGCGGTACGCGCACACCGGGCGGACGTGCTCCTCGTCTCCCTCGGCCTGATCGACCTGGGCTTCTACACGAACGCGGCGCAGACGGCCGACAACGTGCGCGCCTTCGTGGCGGAGGCCCGCGCCGCGAAGCCGTCCGTCCGCATGGTGTTCCTGCCGGTCATCCCGAACGTCCGCGCCCAGACGGACGCCCCCTTCGCCGCCGAGGTCGCCCTCTTCAGCGAACTCCAGGCCAAGGCGGTCGCCGACCTGGACGACCCGCGTTCCCCGATCCTCCTGGCCTCCCTCCCGGAGTCGTACGACGTCAACCACGACACATACGACGGCACCCACCCGAACGCCTCCGGCGAGCACCGGATCGCGGGGGCGTTCGCGGGGGCGATGCATCAGGCGTGGGGGTTGGGTGGGGAGTACGGGGATTACGGGGATTACGGGGATTACGACGGCTCGGACGACCTGATCACCGGCACGGGTGGCGGCCCGGCGCACCCCCGCGCTTCGGGTGGAAGGCCGTCCCGCCGGTCCTCGCGCAGGTCCAGGTAGGACCCGCTGCCAGTCACCGATACCGGGCGATCCACTCCTCGTTGAGGTGATCGGCCTGGCGGTGATGGCTGGGGGTGATGTGCCGTCCGGCGGGGAGCCCGACACCGAGGTGACCGAGCACGCGGAGGGTGACGGCGGACGGGTCGTCGGACAGGTCTTCGTAGCGGATGCGGTGCGGCTCGATGCCGTAGTCCTCGAACCAGCGCTCCCAGCCGACGTTGTGCTCGTCGATCGTCCGCATGGTGCGGGCGATGGCGTCGCGGTCGTAGGAGGGCCGACCGCCGGCGTGGACGGCCCGACCTCCGCCGACCTCGCCCTTCCCACCGACGAACCAGACACCGGTCTGCTCGGCGCGCACCCATGACACGGCCTGTGCGAGTACGTCCTCCCGCCACAGCCGGACGAACCGCACCCGGCCGAACTCCCGCTCCAGCAGGCGCGGTTCGTCCCCGGCGAGGTCAGGATGCAGGCACGCGAGCCGACTTGTGAGTTCGGCGTGCGTACCCCACATGAGCTTGGCCCCGAAGACCCCGTTGCCGGTCCGGCCTGCCGCCAGCGCGGCCCGCACGAAGTCGCCGTAGTCCAGGGCCCCTTGAGGCGTATGCGCGATGCCCCACCTCTCGGACCACGCCACCTCGTCCGGCACCCGGAAGTAGGCCTGCGGGTGCCCGGCGACTCCGGTGGAGTCGAGCAGCCCGAGGAGGAGGGAGCTGCCGGTTCGGGGGGTGGCGCAGATGAAGTACGTGTCCGTGTCCGTGGGGTGGGTCACGGGGAACAGGGTCCGGGGTGGGAGTGGGGGCGGCAACCGGATAACGACGGTGACGATGGCGTGATCACTACGTACCGCGGTCACCGTGCGCGTCGCTGTACCGCGCGGCTGCACCTAGCAATGGGCAGCCGGGGAGGAGCGCCACGATGACCGGCCTTGATGCCCTGTTCGAGCGTCTTGAGGGCATGCCCGTCCCCGGGGGCTACAAGGTCGAGATCGTCGAGGGGACCGTCGCCATGTCACCGCAGGAGGACACCCACTGGGAGATCATCGCGGACATCTACGAGCAGCTACGGACCAAGTACCCCCGGAAGCGCGTGAAGTCCGACGTCCGTATCGACTACCCGGGTCACCTCAACGGATTCGCGACCGACGTGACGGTGATGACCGAGGGTGCCGAGAAGACGGAGGGCGGGGGCTGGCGCCACCAGGACGTCGAGTTCGTCGCCGAGGTCATCTCCAAGGGCACCGCCGCCAACGACTACGGCCCGAAGAAGGCCGCGTACGCCCTCGCCGAGGTCCCCGTCTACGTCATCGCCGACCCGTACCAGGGCCGCTGCCACATCTACACCCACCCCAAGGGCGACGACTACACGACCGAGACGAAGGTGGCGTTCGGGGACGACATGGATCTCACCGACACCGTGGTCGGCCTCACCCTCACCACCGACGAGTTCCCCCGCGACTGACCCCCCTTGCATAGAGCGCGCTCGAAGTCGTTGGCTAGGTACTCATGAAGTACACGCAGCTCGGACGCACAGGTCTCAAGGTCAGTCGGCTCGTCCTCGGGACGATGAACTTCGGTCCGCAGACCGACGAGGCGGACAGTCACGCGATCATGGACGCGGCGCTGGACGCCGGCATCAACTTCTTCGACACCGCCAACGTGTACGGCTGGGGTGAGAACAAGGGCCGTACCGAGGAGATCATCGGCAACTGGTTCGCCAAAAGCCCCGACCACCGCGACAAGACGGTCCTCGCCACCAAGATGTACGGCAACATGGGCCCCGAGGGCGTCCCCGCCTGGCCCAACCACGACAAGCTCTCCGCCCTCAACATCCGGCGCGCCGTGGACGCCAGCCTCAAGCGGCTGCAGACGGACTACATCGACGTCTACCAGTTCCACCACGTCGACCGCGCCACCCCCTTCGAGGAGATCTGGCAGGCGATCGACACCCTGATCCAGCAGGGCAAGATCCTCTACGTCGGTTCCTCCAACTTCCCGGGTTACAAGATCGCCCAGGCGAACGAGATCGCCGCCCGCCGCGGCGGCACCATCGGTCTCGTCACCGAGCAGTGCCTCTACAACCTCGCCGAGCGCCGCGCCGAGATGGAGGTCATCCCGGCCGCGCAGGAGTACGGCCTCGGGGTCATCCCCTGGTCCCCGCTCCAGGGCGGGCTGCTGGGCGGCGTCATCAAGAAGGAGATCTCGGGCGGACGCCGGGCGAGCGGCCGGGCCGCGGACACCCTCGCCAACCCCACCTCACGCGCCCAGATCCAGGCCTACGAGGACCTCCTCGACAAGCACGGCATCGAACCCGGAGAAGCCGCCCTGGCCTGGCTCCTCACCCGCCCCGGCATCACCGGCCCGATCGTCGGCCCACGCACCGCCGAGCAACTCGACTCCGCGCTGCGCGCCGTAGAACTGGAACTGAGCGAGGAACTCCTCACCTCGCTGGACGAGATCTTCCCCGGGCCGGGCCCGTCGCCGGAGGCCTTCGCCTGGTAGCAGCGTGAGGGCAGCGCCCCTTCAGGGGCGCGGGGAACTGCGCGACCAGCCACACTCGGCCCGCAGCCGAAATTCGACCGCAGTTCCCCAGTCCTCACTTACCGAGCGCCGCAGCAAGCCCCACGACAACGAACAACAACACAAGCGCACCGGCCATGATCCGGTTCCGGAATTTCGGGTCCACGCACCCGAGCCTAACCGCCCACGCCAAACCCCCAGCGGCCGACCGCCTCGTACCGCGGCTGCTCCCCCGACACCCCGGACCTCGGCAGGTTGCTGCGGACGAGGACCAGCTCGTCCACCGTCCACGGACGGCCCGCGAAGTCGTCGAGACGGTCGAGATACGGCCGTACGTCCGTGGCCTCCCGGCTGCGCGCCACGGTGAGGTGGGCGCGGTACCGCCGGTGCTCCCCCGCCACCGCAGCCTCCTCACAATGCTCCGCGAGCTGTCGTAGGGCCGAGACATCGCCCTCCACCCCCGCCCACAGCGCCCGCCCGTCCCCGAACTGCCCACCCCCACGCACCGTCAGCCCGAACGGTTCGGTCCGGCGCGCGGTCCGCGCCAGGCCGGCCGACAGTTCGGGTACGACGTCCTCGTCGACCTCGCCGTAGAAGGCGAGCGTGAAGTGCCATCCCCGGCGGCTCGTCCAGCGGAGGCCGTCCGCACCCGGGAGGACCTGCAACTCGTCGACCACCGCGCCGAGTTGGGCCAGTACGTCCTCGGGCGGCAGCAGCGCCGCGAAGAGTCTCATGGAGGCAGCCTTCCACTACTGCTCAACGTGTGTGCCCTGGACTAACCGGTCTGATGGACCTGTGCGGTTAGTCCAGCGCACAGCCAATGCGGACCTCTAGCCTGCTGCGATGGAGACCGACACCAGCATCAGCATCAGGGACGGCGGGCCCGACGACATCCCCGCGATACTCGGCATGTTCGACAGCGCGGTGGCGTGGCTTGTCGCGCAGGGGCGTACCGGGCAGTGGGGTACCAAGCCGTGGTCGGAGAATCCGAAGGCCGTGGCGATGGTGGAGCGGTATGTGGCGGAGGGCTCGCCCTTCATCGCCGAGGTCGACGGCGTCCCGGCCGGCACGCTGACGCTCACCGACTCTCCGGGGTCGTACATCAAAGCCGTCGACGAGCCCGAGCGGTACGTCCATCTCCTCGCCTCCGACCGGCAGTTCAAGGGCTACGGCGTCGGCAGCGCGCTGCTCGCGCACGCGGCGGAGGTGACCAGGCGGGCCGGGATCTCCCTGCTGCGGGTGGACTGTTACGCGGGTGACGACCGCAAGCTCGTCGCCTACTACGAGAGCAACGGGTTCACGGCGACCGAGGCCTTCACGGTCGGCGACGACAAGTGGCCGGGACAGGTGCTGGCCCGGAGGGTGTAACACGCACGCCCTCCGGGCCAGTCACGCGATAACTCTCACGCCACAACTGTCATACCGCCGTGGCCAGTTGCTCCCGCTGTCGCGGGACGAAGGCGACGCTCGGGTGGCCGTGGTTCCAGCCGACGGACAGGCGCAGGTCGCCGATGCGGGCCAGGACCAGGCCGATCGTGGCGGCGGCCACGGCCGCGATGACTCCGCCGAGGGCGAAGCTCACCCGGGGGCCGTAGGCGTCCGTGATCCAGCCGACGATCGGTGCGCCCAGCGGCGTACCGCCCATGAAGACCATCATGAACAGGGCCATGACGCGGCCCCGCATGGCCGGGTCGGTGCCCATCTGGACGGCGGTGTTGGCCGTGACGTTGACGGTCAGGCCGGCGATGCCGATCGGGATCATGAGCAGGGCGAACAGCCAGTAGGAGGGGGCCACGGCGGCCACTATCTCCAGCAGGCCGAAGGCCGCCGCCGCCGCGATCAGGACGCGCAGGCGGGTGGTGCCGCGGCGGGCGGCGAGCAGGGCGCCGACCAGCGAACCGACCGCCATCAGGGTGTTGAAGAGGCTGTAGGCGCCGGCGCCCGCGTGGAAGATGTCGTCCGCGTAGGCCGACAGCCACACCGGGAAGTTGAAGCCGAAGGTGCCGATGAAGCCGACGAGGACGATCGGCCAGATCAGGTCGGGGCGGCCGGCGACGTACTGCAGGCCTTCGCGGAGCTGGCCTTTGCCGCGCGGTGCGCGCTTCGCCACGGCCTTCAGGTCGCGGTTGCGCATGAGGAGCAGGCTCGCCAGGGGCGCCACGAACGACAGGCCGTTGAAGAGGAACGCCCAGCCGGTGCCGACGCCGGTGATCAGGACGCCCGCGACGGCGGGGCCGACCAGGCGGGCGGACTGGAAGTTCGCCGAGTTGAGACTGACCGCGTTCTGCAGCTGCTCGGGGCCGACCATCTCGGAGACGAAGGACTGGCGGGCCGGGTTGTCGACCACCGTGGCGAGGCCGACGGCGAAGGCGGCGACGTAGACGTGCCAGACCTGGACGTGGCCGGAGAGGGTCAGGAAGGCGAGGGCGAGGCCGGTCAGGGCCATCGCGGTCTGCGTGACGAGGAGGGTGGGGCGCTTGGGCAGCCGGTCGACGAGGACACCGCCGTAGAGCCCGAAGAGGAGCATCGGCAGGAACTGGAGGGCGGTCGTGATGCCCACGGCGGCGGAGGAGCCGGTGAGGCTGAGGACCAGCCAGTCCTGGGCTATTCGCTGCATCCAGGTGCCGGTGTTGGAGACGACCTGGCCGATGAAGAACAGGCGGTAGTTCCGGATCTTCAGCGAGCTGAACATCGAGGACTTGCCGGTGGTGCCGGTGGTATCAGGGGTGGGCGGGGAGTCGGGGGTGGCTGGCGCGGGGGCGGAGTCTGCTCCGGGTCCCGAACTCAAAAGGTCGCTCCTACATAGACGGGTTTACAGATGTGCGAGTTTCTCCAGCACGGGGGCGGCGGCGACGATCTTCGCCCACTCGTCCTCGTCGAGGCCTTCGACCAGGCCGGCCAGGAACGCGTTGCGCTTGCGGCGGCTCTCTTCGAGCATCGCCTCGGCCTGCTCGGTCTTGGTGACGACCTTCTGGCGCCGGTCCTCGGGGTGCGGCTCCAGCCGGACCAGGCCCTTGGCTTCGAGCAGCGCGACGATGCGGGTCATCGAGGGCGGCTGCACATGCTCCTTTCGAGCCAGCTCGCCAGGTGTGGCGGCGCCCCAGTTGGACAGGGTGCCGAGCACCGACATCTCGGTGGGGCTGAGTGACTCGTCGACCCGCTGGTGCTTGAGTCGACGGGACAACCGCATCACGGCTGATCGCAGGGAGTTCACGGCGGCAACGTCGTCGCCATGGGTTAGGTCCGGCATGTTCTTTAGCGTAACTCATTACCCTCGCTAAAGACCAATGGGAACACGCCGAGATTCCCGTGACTCCGGCCACTGAACCCTTCCATCACCCATATGAGTGACCCGGGAGCGGAACGTGACACGGTGGCGGTGACCGCCCCCGACTCTCGTCTTCATGGGGACCAGCGTGCTCAGCCTGCGGATAGACGGGGAGCTGCTTGAGCGGCTCCGACACCATGCGGCGAAAAGGGGGATGAGCGTCCAGGACTATGTCGTCCAGACGCTCATTCGGGACGACTTCGACGAGCGGTTCCAGACCGCCGTGGAAGAGACCGAGAAGTTCTACGGCCGTACCTGACCGAATCCGATGCGACGTCAACTCCCGTTCACATAAGGTCAACCCTTCATGCCGGGCACCCGCCCGGCCGAGGGCAGGGGGTTGTGACCCATGATCGACGGGATATCCGGCAGAAACCGGCGGGGGCCGAACAGACGTCAGATCCTGCGGGGCGGAGCCGGACTCGCCGGCGCGGCCGTGGTCGGCACGGCGGCCCCGCTGGTGGCGGCGGGCACGGCCTCGGCCACCGTGGCTACCTCGAACCACTTCTCACTGTCCGGCAGCGGCGGCAACCCGATCTGGCGGGCCACCCTCCACCAGCCGTACTGGGCGATGCAGTCCTTCGCCTACGACAACGTCAACAGCCGCGTCTACTTCGCCCAGCACCGCATCGGCGACAGCGCCGGGAACAACGGCGACCTGTGGATCTCGCAGACCGACCTCTCGGGGAACGTGCTGGGCACGATGGCTCTGCACGGGTTCGGCCACGGCTCCTCGATGGGCGTCGAGCCGACGGGTTCGGGCACGACGCCCTATCTGTGGATCGAGGGCAGCGACTCCGACGACAACGGCGCCGGCGAGAAGCTGTCCCGCTTCCGGTTCACCGACGGGCTGACCCTGGAGTACACCGCTCCCTCGATCACGATCTACGACCGCACGCCGACCATCTCCAGCTTCGTCAAGCTGCCCCGGCCCGCGATCGACCCGTACACGAACCGGCTGCTGATCCGCTACGCGACCAGCGACTCCGCCTCCAGGGTGTGGCGCCTGGCCGTCTTCGACATGGCGGACGCCGTCGCCGGTCGCCTGAGCGACGGCTACCGGCTCGTCGAGCGGGCCATCCCGAACAACGACGAGCTCGGTCTCACCACCGCCGACCAGTTCCAGGGCATCACCCTGTGCGGGCAGTACGCGTATCTCCTCTACGGCGGCCCCGGCGGCCCCTCGTACCTGGTCACGCTCGACCTGAACGACAGCGGCGGCTCGTACTACGACAAGTTCGAGACCACCGCGGGCGCCTCCCTGCCGGGGCGCGAGGCCCAGGGCACCGCGATCTGGCTGGCCTCCGGGGCGCCCCGGCTCGCCTTCGGCTTCTCGTCGAAGACCAGCGGGGATCCGGACACCCTGGACGCCAGCGTGTTCTACAAGAGCGACTTCGTGTCCTGAGCCGGTCGGCCCCGGGCCTTACGTCAGGCCCAGGGCCGGCATCAGGTAGTAGAACCCGAACACCGCCGCGACGACGTACATCGGCACCGGGACCTCGCGGCCCCGGCCCGCCACCAGGCGCAGCACCACGAAGGTGATGAAGCCCATGCCGATGCCGTTGGTGATCGAGTAGGTGAACGGCATCATCACCATCGTGATGAAGGCCGGGATGGCGATCGTGTGGTCGGCCCAGTCGATCTCCTTGACGGAGCCCGCCAGGATCAGGAAGCCCACCGCGAGCAGGGCGGGGGTGGCCGCCTGGGAGGGGACCATCGTGGCGATGGGCGTGAGGAACAGTGCTACGGCGAACAGGGCGCCCGTGACGACGTTGGCGAAGCCGGTGCGGGCGCCCTCGCCGACGCCGGCCGTGGACTCCACGAAGCAGGTGGTCGCGGAGGACGAGCTGGCGCCGCCGGCCGCGACCGCGATGCCGTCGACGAAGAGGACCTTGTTGATGCCGGGCATGTTGCCCTCGCCGTCGGTCAGCTTGGCCTCGTCGCTGATGCCCATGATCGTGCCCATCGCGTCGAAGAAGCACGACAGCAGGACCGTGAAGACGAAGAGGACGCCGGTCAGCACGCCGACCTTGCCGAAGCCGCCGAACAGGCTGAACTTGCCGATCAGGCCGAAGTCCGGGGTGGCGACCGGGTTTCCGGGCCACTTCGGGGTGGTCAGACCCCAGGAGGGGATCGTCGCGACCGCGTTCACGATCACCGCGAGGACGGTCATCGTGACGATGGAGATCAGGATCGCGCCGGACACCTTGCGGACGATCAGCGCGAGCGTGAGCAGCACGCCGAGGATGAAGATCAGGACCGGCCAGCCGTTGAGGTGACCGTCGGCGCCGAGCTGGAGCGGGACGGTGGTCTGGGCGGCGTCCGGGATGCGGGTGATGAACCCGGAGTCCACGAGCCCGATCAGCATGATGAACAGGCCGATACCGATGGCGATGGCCTTGCGCAGGCCGTAGGGCACGGCGTTCATGACGCGCTCGCGCAGCCCGGTGGCAACCAGCAGCATCACGACCAGGCCGGCCAGGACGACCATGCCCATCGCGTCCGGCCACGTCATGCGGGGCGCGAGCTGGAGGGCGACGACGGAGTTCACGCCGAGTCCGGCGGCCAGCGCGATCGGCACGTTGCCGATGACTCCCATGAGGAGGGTGGTGAAGGCGGCGGTGACGGCGGTGGCGGTGACCAGCTGGCCGTTGTCGAGGTGGTGCCCGTACATGTCCTTGGCGCTGCCGAGGATGATCGGGTTCAGCACGATGATGTACGCCATCGCGAAGAAGGTGGCGAACCCGCCCCGGATCTCGCGGGGGAGGCTGCTGCCCCGTTCGGAGATCTTGAAGTAGCGGTCGAGGGCGGTCTGCATTGGATGTTCCTACGAGCAGAAGTGGACAGACGGAAACCGTTTCAGTATGAACATATGAAGACGTCAGGCGCTATCTCCGCGCGTAGACACGTGGAGATCTTCGGGCCTTGTGTCGCCTCGTAAGCTGGGGGCATGGCGAAGTGGACACCGACACACGAGGCACCGGAGCCCCTGGAGGGCCCGATCGTCCCGACCATCATCGGCGGCACGATCCTCTGGTTCGTCCTCTTCCTGGTACAGCTCCCCTTCTACGGCTGGTTCGACGACCACGGCCATCTGTGGTGGCTGTGGACCTGCCTGGCCGGAAGCGGGCTCGGGCTGATCGGCATCTGGTACGTCCGGGGGCGCGACGCCGCCCTCAAGCGCGCGGCGGGCTCCGAGGGCGCGGCGGACGCCTCGGCGCCGACTGCTGCCGAGTAACGACACCCCCGTACAACCACGGCATCACTCCGCCCCGCCCGCCGTCCTCCCCTGGTCGGATCTTCCGGGCACTCGGCGGGTGAAGCCGTAAATCCGCACGTACCGTCGAATGCATGACGCACACCGACGCGGGCGCCGAACTCGACCCGGTGCACCCCGTGCCCATCCCCGCCGCGCGGGCCCGTGGACTCACCGCCGCAGGGGTCGCGGAGCGGGTGGCGCGCGGGGAGGTCAACGACGTCCCGGTGCGCAGCAGCCGGTCCCTCGGCGAGATCGTCCGTGCCAACGTCTTCACCCGGTTCAACGCGATCATCGGTGTGCTCTGGCTGATCATGCTGTTCGTGGCGCCGGTGCAGGACAGCCTGTTCGGGTACGTGATCCTCGCCAACACCGGGATCGGTGTCTTCCAGGAATGGCGGGCGAAGCAGACCCTCGACTCCCTCGCGGTGATCGGCGAGTCGAAGCCGACCGTACGGCGGGACGGGGGCGCCGTGGCGGTGAGCACGTCCGAGATCGTGCTCGGGGATCTCATCGAGATCGGGCCCGGGGACAAGGTCGTGGTCGACGGGGAGTGCGTCGAGGCCGACGGTCTGGAGATCGACGAGTCGCTGCTCACCGGTGAGGCGGATCCGGTCGTCAAGCGGCCGGGGGACGCGGTCATGTCCGGGAGTTTCGTGGTCGCCGGCGGTGGCGCGTTCGAGGCGACGAAGGTGGGGCGTGAGGCGTACGCCGCCCAACTCGCCGAGGAGGCCTCGCGGTTCACGCTCGTCCACTCCGAGCTGCGGACCGGTATCTCCACGATCCTCAAGTACGTGACGTGGATGATGATCCCGACCGCGATCGGCCTGGTCATCAGCCAACTCGTCGTCAAGCAGCACGGGTTCAAGGACTCGATCGCGCGGACGGTCGGCGGGATCGTGCCGATGGTTCCCGAGGGGCTCGTCCTCCTCACCTCGGTGGCCTTCGCGATCGGGGTCATCAGACTTGGCCGGAAACAGTGCCTCGTCCAGGAGCTCCCGGCCATCGAGGGCCTCGCCCGCGTCGACACGGTCTGCCTCGACAAGACGGGAACGCTCACCGAGGGCGGCATGGACGTCACCGAGCTGCGTCCGCTCGGCGGGGCGGACGAAACGTACGTACGCAAAGTCCTGGGTGCATTGGGAGAGTCGGACCCTCGGCCCAACGCGTCCCTTCAGGCGATCATCACCGCCTACCCGGACAGCGAGGAGTGGCGGTGCGTCGAGTCACTGCCCTTCTCCTCGGCGCGCAAGTACAGCGGGGCGTCGTTCAGTGAGGGGAACGGGGAGTCGAGCACGTGGTTGCTAGGGGCGCCCGATGTGCTGCTCGCCGCCGACGATCCCGCGCTGGCGGAGACCGGACGGCTCAACGAGCAGGGGCTACGGGTGCTGTTGCTGGCCCGGGTCGCGGGTGAGCTGGACGATCCCGGGGTCGCGCGGGGGGCTTCGGCGACGGCGCTGGTGGTGTTGGAGCAGCGGTTGCGGCCCGACGCGGCGGAGACGTTGGCCTATTTCGCCGAGCAGGATGTGCACGCGAAGGTCATCTCCGGGGACAACGCGGTGTCCGTGGGGGCGGTGGCCGGGAAGCTGGGGCTCACCGGGCAGGTCGTCGACGCGCGCCAACTGCCTTCGGATCAGGAGGAGATGGCGAAGTCCCTGGACGAGGGCACGGTGTTCGGGCGGGTCACTCCGCAGCAGAAGCGGGACATGGTGGGGGCGTTGCAGTCGCGCGGGCACACGGTCGCGATGACCGGGGACGGTGTCAACGACGTACTCGCCCTCAAGGACGCCGACATCGGGGTGTCGATGGGGTCGGGGTCCGAGGCGACCCGGGCTGTCGCGCAGATCGTGTTGCTCAACAACAGCTTCGCGACGTTGCCTTCGGTGGTCGCGGAGGGGCGTCGGGTCATCGGGAACATCACGCGGGTGGCGACGCTGTTCCTGGTCAAGACGGTCTACTCGGTGCTGCTGGCGGTGCTGGTGGTGTGCTGGCGGGTCGAATATCCGTTCCTGCCGCGGCACTTGACGCTGCTGTCGACCCTGACGATCGGCGTCCCCGCGTTCTTCCTGGCGCTGGCGCCCAACACGGAGCGTGCGCAACCCCACTTCGTGCGGCGGGTGATGCGGTACTCGATCCCGGGTGGGGTGATCGCCGGGGCGGCGACCTTCGTGACGTATCTGATCGCCCGTCACTACTACACGGGGAAGGGGTCGTTGGGGGCGGAGACCAGTGCGGCGACCCTGACGCTGTTCCTGATCTCGATGTGGGTGCTGGCGATCATCGCCCGGCCGTACACGTGGTGGCGGATCGCGCTGGTGGCGTCCATGGGGGCGGCGTTCGTGGTGGTGCTGGTCGTGCCGTGGCTGCAGCACTTCTTCGCGTTGAAGCTGGTGGGGGTGACCATGCCGTGGGTTGCGGTGGGGATTTCGGGGGTGGCGGGGGTTTTGCTGGAGGTGGCGTGGAGAGTGGTCGATCGGCGGGGGTCGGTTTAGAGAGGGTCGTCGTTCGGGTGCGGGTGCGTCGTGGCTGGTCGCGCAGTTCCCCGCGCCCCTAAAGGCAGCTGCCGCGCCCCTGTTCTCAGGGACGCGGCAGCTGCCTTTGGTACTTACTACTTCACGTCGACGTAGTCGCCCGTGGCGTTGACCGCCGGGGTCGTCGAGGTGCCCGCGAAGCTGTAGCGGAAGTAGCCGTCGACCGTCGCCTTGACGGTGGTCTTCAGGCTGCCCGTCGAGCTCGTCTTGATGGTCTTGACCGTGGTGTAGGTGCTGGCGCCCTTCTTGCGGAACTGCAGCTTCACCGGCTGGGTCGAGTAACCCGCGTACTTGTTGGTCTCCCAGTTGGCGCGGGTCAGACTGCCCGTGACGGTGATGGTCTTGCCCTTCTTCACCGGCTCCGGGGCGGCGTTGACCGTCAGCTTCGACAGGCGCTGCACGTTCGGGGAAGCGAAGCCGCCCTGCTGGGCGACTCCGACCTTGGTGATGTCGAAGGTGCTGCTGTCCGGGTCCTGGCCGTTGTACGCGATGGCCAGGCCGCCGGCCTTCCAGGCACCGGCGTCGACGTTCGCCAGGTCGCCGTCGCCCGGGTAGAAGTCGAGGGTGGCCTTGCACGAGGCGACGGTCGTGGAGGTGGCCGTGCAGGTGCCCTCCTTGTCGCCGAAGACCGCGTTGGACGGATCGGTGAACGTGCCCTTGTAGATGACCGGGCCGCTGAGGAAGTCCGCCGCGGTGATGTCGACGTCGACGCCGTGCGTCAGCGTGTACGTGACCGGCACGGAGACATGGGCGGAGGCACCGACCACGATCGGCTTGCCGCTGTGCACCTTGATGTTGGAGAAGGTGACGTCCAGGGCGTACGGCGCGGGGTCGTCGGTGGTGGCGGTGGAGCTGCTGAGCTTGGCCTGGCCGGAGGCCGCGTGAACGGCTGCACGGATCTTCGCGACGTCCGAGCGGTACGAGCCGGCGTCGGAGCCCGCGGCCTGCGCGGCCGGTACGGCGAAAGCGGAGAGAACCAGGGCGCCGGAGACGGCGGCCACGGTGGCGCTTATGCGCATGCGTTCCCCAAGTGGAGAAAGGGGCCCCAGCGCGCTGGTCGTTCCGAACGGCTCGTCGTCGGCGCCGGGGCCCAAGTGATGGCGGAGCCTGTTGGCTCACGTGATCTGATCCGTGACGGGTGGTCAGGGTTGTACGGCGGATCAAGACTTTGTGCGGGTATTGCGAACTGATGGTGAAGCGCGGAGACTCCGCCGGTCTCCGGGGTTACTTCACGTCGATGAAGTCACCGGCGGCGTTGACGGCCGGGGTGGTCGAGGTGCCCGCGAAGCTGTAGCGGAAGTAGCCGTCGACGGTCGCCTTGACGGTGGTCGACAGGGCGCCGGTCGAGCTGGTCTTGATGGTCTTGACCGTGGTGTAGGTGCTGGCGCCCTTCTTGCGGAACTGGAGCTTCACCGGCTGGGTCGAGTAACCGGAGTACGTGCCGGCGTCCCAGTTCGCGCGGGTCAGCTTGCCGGTGACCGTGATGGTCTTGCCCTTCTTCACGGGCTCCGGGGCAGCGTTGGCCGTGAGCTTCGACAGACGCTGGACCTGGAAGCTCTTCGCGTTGTCCTTCTGGACGTAGTCGTTGTCCTTGCCCGTGGCGATCGCCCAGACCTTCCAGCCGCCGGCCGCGAAGTTGAACGCCTCGGTGCCCGGCTCCAGGTCGAAGGTCGCCTTGCAGGTCGACGTCGTGGCGTTGACCGTGGTGCAGGTCGAGCGGTGGTCGCTGCTGTTGGCGACCGAACCGGTGTCGGAGGACTCGATGTCGGCACCGTGGTACAGGATGGCCTGCGCCCAGCCGACGCCCGAGGCGTCCTTCACGGTGAAGCTGACAGTGATGGTCTTCTTCGCGGTCGCGCTGACGACGACCGGCTTCCCGCCATTCACCACGACGCCCGAGATCGTGGTGTCCCCCTGGACCTCGTCGGCCTGCGCGGCAGGAACGGCGAAGACAGAGAGGGCCAGGGCGCCGGTGACGACGCCGAGGGTGGCACGAATGCGCATGGATTCCCCAGTTACAGAAGTGATCGTGGAGCCAGTTGGCTCAGCAGTCAGACCTGCGACGAAAGGGAATGGTTGTACGACTCGTGGAAGATTTCCGCGAGGCCCGTGAAGATCACGCCCCGCTCAGTCGAACCAGCGGTCCCGGGCCAGTTCCTCCGTCCGTGACGGGTCCTCCAGCAGCGCGGCCACCTCGAAGCGCCGGGGCCACTGGCCCGCCGCCCAGGCGAGTCCGGCGGCGACGCCTTCCAGGGTCGAGGCGTGCAGCACGCCGTCGCGGGTGCGGCGCCAGTCGATCTCGACGCCGTCCACGACGAGCTCCTCGTGCTCGACGTAGGTCGCGGGGGTGAGCGGTCCGAGGAGGACGCGGACGGATTCCGGTACGTCGTGCTCGGTGCCCTCGGAGGTGACCTCGCCGGTGACGGACTCGCTCAGTCGCCGGACCTGGAAGAGTTCGGCCAGCTCGGCGGCCCGGGACGGACGGACGGGGAGGAGCGGGACGCCGGCGGTGAAGGGCAGCAGGTCGGGTGAGTCGACGACCACGGCGTCCGCGGCGTCCACCACCGTCACCTCGCCGTCGACGACGGCGCGCAGGTCGTCCGGCAGGGTGACCTGTTCCGGGTCCAGGTCGGCCAACGCGCTGTACAGGGCGTGCAGTTGGGCGCCGGTGACCTCGCGGTCCGGGTCGGCGAGGCGGTCGAGGAGTTCGGCGGCACCGCCGGGCTCGTCGAGGAGGGCGGCGACGGAGGTGCGTACGCCGAGTGCCCGCAGCACCTGTTCGTCGTCGAAGCCGGTCGCGTCGGCCTCGTCGTAGAGGCCGCGGAGGAGTGGGTCTCCGCCGGCGGCCAGCAGACCGGCCGGGCGGCGGCCGTCGAGTACCGGGTGGCCGCGCAACCACCAGGCCGTGTACGGCCGTACGACCTCGTAGGAGCCGTCGGGCAGCAGGATGCGGACCTGCTGGGTGATCGCGTCGCGGAGTGGGGGCTGGGCGAGGAGGGCGAGTGCCTGGGGCCAGCGGTCGTCGTCGACGAGGTCGAGGTCGCGGACCGCTACGAGTTCGGTGGCCACGGGCGGTACAGGGGTGTCGGGGAAGCGGTCGAGGACGTCCTCCGACCACACGTCCACGGAGTCCAGCAGGCCGGGGTCGTCGGGTTCGGCGAAGTCGCTGTCGCGGGGCTCCAGTTCGTCCGGGTCGAGGACCACGTCGGTGGCCCGGACGAGGGCGAAGGTGGCGAGAACTCCGCAGGCGGCGAGGGGCTGTTCGCCCCAGCGGTCGGCCAACTCCGCGTCCACGAAGGCAAGTTCGTCCTCGCGCATCACCTGGGCGAACGGACTGCCGGGGAGGACGAGTTCACCTGCCGGTGCGAGTTCGCCCTCCTCGTCGGGCAGGGCGAGCGCGCCCAGCCAGGGTTCGTCGCCCGGTTCCAGGCCCGCGTCCCGGACGAGGGCGAGCACCGTGTCGGCCAACTCCTCGGCGTCCGGGGTGGGTTCGTCCCATACGGCGCCGCCCTCGTCGTCGAGGGAGGCGGCCACGGCGGCCCGTACCTGGGGTGTGGTGAGGACCGCGCGGGGCGTGGCGGGCAGCGCGCCGAGCTTCTCCAGGAGGGGGTGTGCGGCGTCCGGGTGGGCGACCTTGAGCCCGAGCCGGGCGAGGACTTCGGGTTCGACGTGGGCGGAGTCGGGGGTGGGGAGGAGGACTTGGCGGGGTCCGATCGTCGTCCTGCCGTCGGCGAGCGGTACGGGCAGCCCGGAGAGCCGGTCGGGGTCGACGCCCGCGAGGCTGTCGTAGAGCCGTCGCCACCAGTCGGGGTCCTTCTCCAGGCCGGCCAGCCGGTCGACGGCGTCGGCGAGGGGGACCCGGGTGACGCCCAACGTCCGTAGTTCCACGCGTCGTTCGAGGCCGGCGGGGAGGAGGGTGGGGAGGACCTCGGCGAGGACGCGCACGGTGTCGGTGCCCGCGCCCTCGACGACCTCGGCGTCCCGGGGCCGTAGCGACTCGGGCAACTCCGAGTCGTCGGTGGGGGGTTCGACGGCGGGCGGCAGGAAGGAGGTGCGCGGCAGCCGCTCCAGGATGGCCTGGCGCAGGGTGCCGTCCAGTTCGCCCTTGCCCAGCGGGCCGGGCACGAGGTCGATGATGCCGGCGGTCACCGGCCGCCAGGCGGCGAGGAGTTCGACGTAGGCGTCGGCCGCGCGCTCCACCACGAAGTCGGTCAGCGGGCCGGGGGCGGCGTGGCGGCGGGTGGTGTCGAGCGGGAGGGAGGCGATGAGCAGCGCGGGTACGCCGAGGGGTTCGTCGCTGGGCGTGGGCGCGTGCACGACGGGGCTGGTACGGGGGTGGGCCGGGGTGCCGTCGGCGTCGACGGGCACGGCCCAGGTGACGGACCAGTAGGGCCGCAGCCGCTCCTCGACGGGCCGGTCGGCGAGGAGTTCCTTGGCGAGGTCGCCGTGTGCGTCGGCCGTACGCCAGCGGGTGGTTCCGTCGCGGCTGTCGTCGACGACGGTGTCGGCGCCGACGGTGCGGCGCGTGAGGCTGCGCGGGGCCTGGTCCCCCACCTCGATCACGACCTCCACCAGCCCCGGCAGGGCGAGCAGCAACGCGTCGTCGACGGCGTTCAGGAGGCGTTCGGCGAGGTCCTCGGCGGCGGTGTCGCGCAGCGGGAGGATGACGACCGTGTCGTAGGAGTCGGGGGCGCTGCCCACGGCGGCGAACGGGAGGCGGAGGAGGGGGATGTGGCCGTCTCGGCGGCGGATCTCGGTGCCGAGGCTCGGGCTGTGGCGGGCGGTCTCGTCGGCGAGTTCGCGGGCCTCGGCGAGGGACCAGCGGACACCGCCGTGCCGTCCCACGAGGGCGGGTTCGTCGGTCACGGCGACGACGGCGGCGAACCCGACCCCGAAGCGTCCGACGGCGCTGTCGCCCGCGTCGCGTTTGGCGGACGCGCGGAGGGTGGAGAGCGATTCGAC
>NZ_JAWOAI010000028.1:0-36224 GCF_033194735.1 Streptomyces sp. W16 | reverse complement strand
TCCTCGCCGTCGGCGCAGCCGCCCTGACCACTGCGCTGACCAGCGGCCCGGCGCTGGACTCCTGGGGCTGGCGCATCCCGTTCCTCTTCGGCGCCCTGCTCGCGGCGGGCACCCTGATAGCGCGCTCCACCATGCAGGAGTCCCCGGCGTTCGAGCAGCTCCAGCAGGCGCACGGCGCCGACCGCGGCCCGCTCAGGCAGACCTTGCGAACCCAACGCCCGGCGCTGTACCGGACGTTCACGATCTCCGCGTTGGGGTCCATCACCTACTACGTGGGTATCACCTACGTCCCCACTTACCTCACGTCCGTGGGCGGCTTCGCGGAAAGTGACGCACTGTGGCTGGCGACACTGGCCTCCGCCGCAGTCATCGTCGTCACGCCCTTCGCCGGTGTGATGGCCGACCGCCTCGGGCGGCGGCCCACTCTCGTGGTCTTCGGCGTTCTGTCGCTGGTCCTGCCGGTGGCGATGTTCGCGTTCATGACCGGCGGACATGCCGTGCTCGCCCTCGTCGGAGCCGTGGTCCTGGCTCTCGTGGCGGGCGGTGTCAGCGCCGTGGGTGCCTCCTCCGCTCCGGAGCAGTTCCCGGTCGCCGGCCGGCTCAGCGGGCTCGCCGTGGCAACGGTCGCTACGACGATCTTCGGCGGTCTGACGCCGTACGCCTCCCAGGCTCTGATCGACGGCACCGGATGGCGTCTCGTCCCCGGGATCATGGTCGCCGGCGTCGCTCTCCTGGCCCTGCCCATTCTCTGGCGCCTGCCGGAGACGGCACCTTCGCGGCTTGTTCCTTCCCGCCGAACGAGGAACGGAGGAAACCTTGAGGGGCACAGGACATGACCAGCCGCGAGCCCTCCGGGAAGATGCCCCGGCCCGGCGGCCGAGGGTGAGCGCGGTGAATCGCCACAGCTCCAGCCTTGGATGGGACGGCCCCGACCTGAACATCGAACTCGCGCAGTGGACTTGGTAGGGAGGCATCGTGCGCTGGGATGAACTCACCGAATCCGCCGGCGGCGCCGGACTCTTCGGCATACAGGTCGTCCGCACCCGAACCTTCGACACCCCGGACTTCCGAGGCATCACCTTTCACGAGGTGCACGCGAAGTCGATCGTGAACCGGGTGCCGAAAGGCTCCGAGATGCCCTTCGACTGGACCGTGAACCCCTACCGCGGTTGCTCGCACGCCTGCACCTACTGCTTTGCCCGTGGCAGTCACCGTTACCTGAATCTGGACGCGGGCCCCGGCTTCGACTCGCAGATCGTGGTGAAGACCAACGCTCCGGAGCTGCTGCGCCGCTGTCTGGGTTCGAGCCGTTGGCGCGGAGAGCACATCGCACTGGGCGCCAACGTCGACTGCTACCAGCGAGCCGAGGGCCGTTACCGTCTGATGCCGGGCATCCTGGCGGCCCTCCGGGACCACAGTAATCCCTTCTCCGTCATGACCAAAGGCACCCTCATTCTGCGCGACCTGGAGTTGCTGCGGCAGGCGTCCCAGGTCACCCGGGTTCATGTCGCGGTGTCCGTCGGGTTCACCGACGACCACCTGTGGCGCACGGCCGAACCGGGCACCCCGCCGCCGTCGGCCCGCCTTGACGCCATCCACACCTTGGCCGACGCCGGGATCGAGGTCGGCGTGCTGATGATGCCGATCGTTCCCTTCCTCGGCGACTCTTCGGGGCAGTTGCGCCGAACGGTACGCGCGATCGCGGCCAGCGGTGCCGCGTGGCTGACGCCTGCGGTGTTGTATCTGCAGCCGGGAGCCCGCGAGTGGTTCATGGAGTGCCTTCGCCGGGACCACCCGTCCTGGGCGCCTCGGTTCGAGCAGTTGTACGCCGCCGGGCCGTACGCGCCGAGGTGGTACCAGAAGCGGATCGTCCGTCATGTGACGCAGCTGGCCGAGGAGTTCGGCATCCGTGTCCGTAGGGAGGACGACCCGTGGCGAGTCACGCCCCCGGAGGGGCAGGGAGACACAGGCGGACCCCTACAACTCACTCTGCTCTGAGTGACTGCCGGGGAACCTTCGCCGCAGGCGCGGTTCTCGCCATGAGCGTGGACCCAGGCCCCGCCTCAGCGGTCCAGACGGAAGTGCGCCAGCTTGTCGCTGTCGATGTTCAGCCCGAGGCCGATTCCCTCACGCACACGCAGTGTTCCGGACTCGATGACCAGGGGCTCGGCGAGCAGGTCGTCCGCCATGTCGAGGAAGTTGGACAGCTCGCCGGCCCGGCGGGTGGTGGCCCGGTGCGCGGCGCCGAAGGCGACCGCGCACAACGTACCGATCTGCCCGTCGATCTGGTTGCCGATCACCACTTCGACGCCCATCGCCTCGCACTGGTTGAGCACGCGCGTCGAGGTGCTGAAGCCGGTGCGGGCCGTTTTGATACTGATCGCGGTCGCGCCGCCACCCAGGAGTTCGCGGGTTACATCGGCAGGGGTGGGTGCGCTCTCGTCGGCGACGAAAGGAATCCGGGTCTGAGATACGAGCCACCGCCGGCCCAACACGTCGTCGGCGGGGCACAGTTCCTCGGCGAGGTCCAGGTCGAGATCGTCCATCTCCCGCAGAGCGCGCGCGGACTCGGAGGCGCTCCAGCCGCGGTTGCCGTCGATGTAGAGCTCGACATCGTCGCCCAGCGCCGTGCGCAGAGCCCGGCACGCCTCGACGTCCAGCCGGTAGGGCCGGCGACCCACCTTCACCTTGAACGTGGTGATGCCGTACGTGTCCCGAACCCGCTCCGCCTCGGCCACCATCTGTTCGGTGGGAGCGAAGCCGACCATGTGGCTGACCCGCATGCGGTCCGACCAGCCGCCGAGGAGTTCGGTGACCGGCATTCCGGCGGCCTGTCCGATGACATCCCACACGGCCATGTCGATCGCGGCTTTCGCTGTCGGATTGCCCACCGTCCGGTCCAGGCGCGCGTGGATCACCTCACGCTCCAGGGCTGACAGCCCGGTGATCTGTGGCGCGAAGACCTTGCCGATCACCGCGACGATCGACTCCTGGGTCTCGCCGTAGGTGTAGGGGCGTGGCGGCGCCTCCGCCGTGCCGATCAGCCCCTCGTCGGTGTGCACGCGTACAAGGACATGGTCCGCGACGTGCACCTCGCCGCTGGCGAACGTGAGCGACTTGCGGAAAGGGATGGCGAAAGGGACGGCTTCGACCTTGGTGATCTTCATTGTCTTCCTTTCGCGGACCGGGCGCGGCCTCGGCAGCGGTCGAAGGGCCGGTCGGTGTGGCGTCGGCGAGCGGAGACCTCGTACGGGTCCGTCGGCACGGCAGAACAGGCGCCGCCACCTACTGCGACGCGAGATAAGTTCTGATGATCTGGCTGTCGTCCAGGTCGAGGAGTCCCATTTCTGCGGCTCGCCGGTACTGGCCGGCCGCTGCACGGGCGAGTGGCGCGTGGGCACCGGCCCGCTCCGCCTCTCGCACGACCAGTGCGTTGTCCTTGGCGAGGATCGCGAGGCGGGTGAGCGCGTCCTCGGTGACGGGTGGCGTGGCCATGCGCGGGCCGCGGTCCTCGAAGAACCAGGACGAACCGGAGCTGCCGCTGAGGATCGGCACGATCCGTGCCGGGTCCAGGCCCAGGCGGGAAGCGAGCGAGAGCGCTTCCGCGGCCGCGGCCAAGTGCACCGAACTGCACAGCTGGTTGACGACCTTCACGGCTTGTCCGTCGCCGGGCCGGTCACCGACTTCGGCGATCTCGCCCAGGGGGCGGAGGACGTCGCGAACCCGGTCGAGCGCCGCCGGACTGCCCGCGGCGAGAATACGCAGCCTGCCCTGCTCGGCACCGGGTACGCCGCCCAGGACAGGGGCGTCCACGACGTGGGCACCGGCGTCGGCCAGCAGACCGGCGGCCCTGCGCCCGTCCTCGGGGCCCACTGTCGATCCGATGACCCAGGTCTGGCCGGTCAGCGGGCCGCGGGCGGTGGCGGCAGCGATGGTGTCCAACAACTGGCTGCCCGTGGCGACCATGACCAGGATGACATCGCCCAGGGAGACCGACGGGATGTCGGGTGCGGTCCGCAGGCCGACGGCCTGCGCGAGTGTGCGTGTCCGCGGACTCGGGTCGACGGCCGTGACCGCGAATCCGGCGGCGGCCAGACGGCACGCCATGGGCAGTCCTATCGCACCGACGCCGACGAAGGTCACCGTCACACACGATGTGCCGGCGTCGCTCGTGGATGCCGGGTCCGGTCGCTGCGTCGCCATCGATCGCTCCTTCGTGCAGACGCCTGGTCTGCGGGGCTCCGGGTGACAGGGACGCTACGCCCGCCTATCTAAACCTGGCCAATACCAATGAGCGATGTATCAATACCCAACCCGTCAAAATCCGGTGTGGGCAGCGCCGACTGGCTGACCTCGACGACTCGCGCCAGGGCGGTCGACGGATTGTCGGTCCGCCAGGCGAGGGCGGAGACCAGATGACTGGGCCGGATGCCCTCCAACGGCCGGTACACCAGACCCACCGACTGGACGGGGCACACGGAGCTGAGCGTGATGGTGACACCGGCCCCCGCGGCGACCAGCGCGAGCACGGTGCTGGAGTCCGGTGCGACCTGGACGATGCGCGGCCGGAAGCCGGCCGAGTGACAGAGCGAGACCATGGTCGACTGCAGCATCGAGCCCTGGTCGTGCGGCAGGCTGACGAAGTCGTCCCGGGCGAGATCACCGAGCCTGATGCGCTCGCGGTCGGCGAACGGGTGGTCGGCGGGCAGCGCGCACACGAGTTCCTCCAGCTCGACGGCGCGGGAACTGAGCTCCGGATGGGCAATGGGCAGACGCACGAACGCCAGGTCCAGCGCACCCGAGAGGAGTTCCTCCAGGGCTGTGTAGACGTAGGTCTGGGACTGGAGTACCAGCTCGATGCGCGGGTGGGTGCGGCGCACGGCCGTGGCCAGGAGCGGCAACAGGCGCTGGCTGGACGCGCCCGCGAAGCCGGTGCGTACGCGCCCCTCTTCGCCCGAAACGATCGACGCGGCGATCTCGCGGGTCATGGCGGCTTGGACGAGGGTGCGACGCGCCGGATCGAGCAGCCGCACCCCTGCGTCGGTCAACGCCACGGTACGGGTGCTGCGCTCGAACAGCTGCAGACGCAGCTCGGTCTCCAGGCGCCGGATGCGGTTGCTCAGTGGCGGCTGGGCAACGTGCAGTCGGGCAGCGGCCCGTCCGAAGTGCAGTTCCTCGGCCACCGCCACGAAGGCTTCCAGGTCACGCAAGTCCACGATTCCACTCCCCTCATTAATATCCATAGGTTACAAGTGATGAGCTGATTGGTATTGGACCCGTTAATTCTCCTGGGCGAGGATGCCTATCACCGGGGGCAGGAGCTCTCGGCCCGGCATCGCGGAACCGAGGAGAAGGAGACCGGCATGGATCTTCGTCTGCAGCATGTGAACGTGTGTTCCGACGACATGGGCGAGCTGCACCGTTTCTACTCGGAGGTGCTCGGCCTGCCCATGTCGCCCCTGCCGCCGATGATCGACCACGAGGGTCACGACGAGGACGAGTCCCAGCGGGAGGGCGCCTGGCGGCAGAACGTCGCCTTCTTCGAGGCCGGCGACGGCGGCCGCGACCAACTGCAGATCCACGCCAGCCGTCGTCAGGCCTATCTCGGTCCCCGCATGGGGCACTCCATCAACCCCCTGCTGACCGGGCACTTCGCATTCCGCACCGACAACATCGCCGAAGTGCGCGAGCACCTGACCAAAAACAACGTTCCGTTCGCCGACTACGGCGAGTGGGCGGTCAAGGGCTGGGACCAGATCTTCCTGACCGACCCGGCGGGCAACGTGATCGAGATCCACCAGTTGATGGACTGACGCCGTGTCCCAGCCATCCACCGCTCCAGCCGGACGGACGCCCGAGAGCCGCTGGCGCACCAGGCCGGACCGCTCCACCTGGGGAGACTTCGGCCCGGACGACGTTCTGGGACGTATGAACCTGGTCGGTCCCGAGCAGGTGCGCAAGGGGCTCGCCGAGGTGCACGACGGCATCACCTTCTGCCTGTCGCTAGCCCTCGACCAACCCGGCGGCACGGTCCTGGGCCCGAACCGGTATCCCCCGGTGGTCCGCCCCACCCTTCGCTCCGGAGTGGTCAACTTCAACTGCGACATGGGCGTGGCCCACCCCGGCGCCACGGACGTCGTCAACGACGACCTGGTCGTCCTGCACACCCAGTACTCCACCCAGTGGGACGCCTTCGGACACATCGGAGCCCGCTTCGACGCCGACGGCGACGGCACACCCGAGACCGTCTACTACAACGGCTGGCGGGCGGACACCGACGTCACCGGACCGGTCGGCGCCGCTCGGGCAGGCGCGGCCAGCCTCGCCGACATCGAGGGCATCGCGCAGGGCACGGCCTCCAGCTCTGACGCCGGTCCCGTGGACATCAGCCACCTCGCCGGCCACGGAGTGCAGGGCCGCGCCGTACTCGTCGACCTTGAGGCCCACTACGGCACCACCCGCGCCGCCATCGGATACGAGGAGCTCGCGGCCGTCCTGGACATCGACCGGGTGACGGTAGAGGCGGGCGACATCCTCCTCCTGCACACGGGCTTCACCCGCAACCTGATCGACAGCAACGGCCGACCGCGGCCTGACGCCACCGGTGACTGCGCCGTCCTGGACGGGAGCGACCCGCGGTTGCGTGCGTGGATCCGCGACAGCGGTGTGGCGGCCATCGCGGCCGACAACCATGCCGTCGAAGCCTTCCCCGATCCGAAAGCGGAGCCGGGGCGGCCCGTGCTGCCCCTGCACCGCCTTTGCCTGTTCGAACTGGGCATCCACCTCGGAGAGTTGTGGTGGCTGTCCGACCTGGCCCGGCACCTGCGCCGAACGGGTCGCTCACGCTGCCTGCTCACCGCACCACCTCTGCGCCTGCCCCGCGCCACCGGCTCCCCGGTCACCCCGATTGCGACGGTCTGACATGACACAGCCCACCGAACGGCTCCTGGTCACCGGCGGAGCGTCCGGCATCGGCCGCGCCATCGTCGAGGAGGGACTTTCACTCGGCTGGGACGTCGCGGTCATCGACCGGGACCGGGCGCCGGCCGGTCAGTCGGTGACCGCGGACCTGTCCGACCCCGACGCCACCGCGGATGCCTTGGCGGAAGTCCTGGCCGGCGGGCCCGTCACCCGCCTGGTGAACAACGTGGGTGCCGTCTTCCCGCAGCGACTTGAGGAGACGACACTCGCCGAGGTCGACGCGGCCCACGCACTCAACCTGCGCTGCGCCGTCCAGTGCACCCAGGCCGTACTGCCGGGAATGCAGGCGGCCGGCTTCGGCCGTGTGGTCAACATGAGCTCACGCGCCGCGCTCGGCAAGGAACTGCGGACCGCGTACGCGGCCTCCAAGGCCGCCCTGATCGGACTGACCCGCGTCTGGGCCCTGGAACTGGGCGAGCACGGCATCACCGTGAACGCCATCGGTCCCGGCCCCATCGCCACCGAACTGTTCAACCGCGCCAATCCGGCCGACGCGCCACGCACCAAGGCGATCGTGCTGTCCGTGCCGGTACGCCGAGTTGGCACCCCGGAGGACGTCGCCCATGCCGCCTGCTTCTTCCTCAGCGGGCGGGCGGGATTCGTCACCGGCCAGACCCTCTACGTCTGCGGCGGCATGACGGTGGGCGTCGCTCCTGCCTAGGTCTTGTCGTCACATTCCCGTCCGCCCCGCGACGCCATGCACGTACAGACCACCCGTGTGCCCGGCCGCGGTCGGCGCGGACACGCGGCTGACCCACACCCTGCCGTTCCACCTCGACGAGAGAGGGGAGCACGCCATGCAGATACCCATCAAGGCCACGCTCGACCGGATACCAGGCGGCACCATGGTGGTCCCGCTGTTCGTCGGCGCCGTCGGCCATACCGTCTGGCCCTCGGCCGGCGGCTTCTTCGGCTCCTTCACCGGCGGTCTGCTGTCCGGGGCCGTTCCGCTCTCCGCGGCCTTCTTCGTGTGCCTGGGCACCACGTTGGAGTTCAGATCCACCGGTCAGATCCTGATCAAGGGCGGGTCCCTGCTGGGGGCGAAGATCCTCAGCGCCCTGATTCTCGGCGTGGTGGCGGCCAGGTTCCTGGGGGAAGGCGAGATCTCCTCAGGCGCCTTCGCCGGGTTGTCGGTGCTCGCTCTGGTCGCGTCGATGAACGACACGAACGGCACCATGTTCGTCACGCTGATGCACCAGTTCGGCCGGCCCAAGGACGCTGCCGCCTACGGCGTGATGTCCATCGAGTCCGGTCCGTTCTTCACCATGCTCACCCTGGGCACGGCGGGACTCGCCGCCTTCCCGTGGCAGGCCATGCTGGGTGCGGTGCTGCCGTTGGTCGTCGGCGCGATCCTGGGCAACATCGACCGCGGCATGCGTGACTGGCTCTCACCTGTCTGCGGCGGTCTCGTCCCCCTGATCGCCTTCGCGCTGGGCAGCACGATCGACCTGGGTGCCGTCTGGAAGGCCGGTGTCCTCGGCATCGGTCTCGGCGTGTTCGTGTTCCTGTGGACGGGCCTGTTCCTCTTCTCGGTCGACCGGCTCACCGGCGGAACCGGTGTCGCCGGGATCGCGGCGGCGACGACGGCCGGCAGCGCCATCGTGGTGCCCGCGATCGTCGCCGAGGTCAATCCGGCCTACCGGGAAGCCGCCGCCTCCGCCACGGTGTTGGTCGCCGCCTCTGTCGTGGTCACCGCGATCCTCGCGCCCCTGGGCACCGCGTTCGTCGCGGCGCGCACGGCGAAACCGTTGGCCGGACAGGACGCGCACGCCCTGTCCGAGCCGACCCGTGCCGACGGCGATCCGGTCGCCGATGACGCGGAACGGAACGACGGAATCACTCCGACGCACGAGCAGACCCGGGCCGGGGACCGCGGCACCCGGCGGTCCTGATCGGTGCTTGACGGACCGTCACCACTCGACCTCCCGCCGACCGTCAGGCACCGTCAGGGGTGGGCCCTCCCACGGCTGTATCCACGACGGAACGAGGGGTCGGGGTGGCGCTGGCCGCCCATGAGCGCGGAATGAGGGCCGCTATGGCGAAGGACGCGGCCGCGGCGGCGACACCTATGGCCAGCACGGCCCGCAGCCCGTTCTCCGAGGGCAGTTCGACACCATGGAAGCCGATGGTCATGTGGGCGATGACCATGCCTGCCACGGCGCTGGCGACCGTGTTGCCGATCGCCCGCATCAGCGTGTTGAGACTGGTCGCGGCGGCGGTCTCCGACAGGGGCACCGCGCCCATGATGAGCGTGGGCAGGGCGGCGTAGGCGAGACCGGTTCCGACGCTGACGACGCAGGAGGCGACGATGAGCTGCCAGACCTCGGACATCATCACCATGGAGAGCAGGTAGCCGAGTCCGATGATCGTGGAGCCGAGCATGAGGGTGAACTTCGGCCCCCTGGTCCTCGTGACGCGGGCGGAGAGCGGGGAGGCGGCCATCAGCATCAGTCCCTGTGGGGCCAGGACCAGGCCCGTGACGACCAGGCTGGTACCCAGCCCGTAGCCGGTGGCCTTCGGAAGCTGGAGGACCTGCGGCAGGACCAGCTGCATGGCCAGGAGCGTGAAACCGATCGCCACCGCCGCGAGGTTGGTGAACAGCACCTGGGGGCGTGCGGCGGTGCGCAGATCCACCATGGGGTGCGGCGTGCGGAGTTCGAACCAGCCCCACAGCGGCAGGACGATCGCGGCCGCGGCGAACAGCGCGAGCGTGGTGCCGTCGCCCCAGCCCCAGTCCTCGCCCTTGGAGACCGCGAGGAGCAGGCATGCCAGGCCGGTTGTCAGGCCGACCGTGCCGGTGATGTCGACGCGTCCGCCCGTGCGTACCTTCGATTCGGGTATGTACCGGACGACGAACAGGGTTGCTACGGCCGCGAGGGCGCCGCCGATCCAGAAGAGCAGGTGCCAGTCGACCTTGTCGGCGATGAGCGCGGCGGTGGGCAGCCCCACGGCGGCGCCCACCCCGAGAGAGCCGAGCATCACGGCGGTCGCCATGGGGAGGCGCACGACCGGGGTCTCCTCGCGGAGGATGCTGACGCCGAGGGGGATGATCCCGTTCGCAAGGCCCTGCAGCGCGCGACCGATGATCATCGGGGTGAGGGAGTCGCTCAGGGCGCAGATCACCGAACCCGCCACCAGCAGCCCCATGTTGATCAGGAGCATGCGGCGCTTGCCGTACATGTCGCCGAGCCGCCCCATCACCGGTGTGGAGACGGCACCGCACAGCAGGATGACCGTGACGGTCCAGGCGGTGTCCGACGCGGGGGCGTTCAGGTACTGCGGGAGGCGAGGGACGATCGGGAAGACCAGAGCCTGCGTCAGTGCGTCCGTGATCCCGGCGAAGGCGAGCACCGCCACCAGGGTGTTCGTGCGTAAGTGGGCGGGTTTCGCCGTGCCGGCGAGCGCGGGGTTCGAGGGGTACATGGATCAGGCCTCCGTGTGGGGGAGCCGCCTGCGACGGCCGTACGGAATGGACGATCAAGGAAACTCTCGCGCCGGGAGGCGCTGCGGATCAGGTCACCAGCGGACGGGCAGTTCGTGGACCCCGAAGGTGGCCATGTCGTGCCGGAATTCGACCTCTTCGAGCGGTACCGCCAGGCGAAGGTCCGGCAGCGCCCTCAGGAGTGCAGGGAAGGCCTCCTGCAGTTCGACGCGGGCCAGGGACTGACCGAGGCACTGGTGGATGCCGTGGCCGAAGGCGAGGTGGCCGCGGGCGTTGCGGCCGATATCGAGGTCGTCGGGGTTTCGGAAGAAGCCGTCCCGGTTGGCGGCGGGAAGACTGATGGTCAACAGGTCCCCGGCTCGCACGAGTTGGCCTCCGATGGTGAGGTCCTCGACAGCCACCCGCCACACCATGTCCTGGGCGATGGTCAGATAGCGCAGGAGTTCTTCGACGGCGCCCGCGACCACACCCGGGTCGTCGGTGTCGCGGATCCGGGCGGCCTGGTGGGGGTTGCACAGCAGGGCCAGGGTGCCCAGACCGATCATGTTGGCCGTGGTCTCGTGCCCGGCGTGCAGCAGAATCTGGGCGATCATGGCCACTTCCTCGTGGCTCAGCTCTTCGGTGGCGACGCGTTCCACGAGCAGCCGGCTGATGAGGTCGTCGCCCGGTTCGCGCTCCTTGTGCTTCACCAGCGCCACGATGAAGTCGAAGAGTTCCCGCCGCGCGGCCGTCCTTTCGTCCTCCTTCGCGTCGAGACGAGCGAGGGTGGCGGCGTGCTCCTGGAAGAACGGGTGGTTCTCGTACGGCACTCCGAGCAGCAGTGAGATCGCCAACGAGGGTACGGGCAGCGCGTAGGCGCGCACGAGGTCGGTCGGCTGGCGCCCCTCGGCGATCATCTCTTCGAGAACGCGGTCGATCAGATCGCGAAGCTGCGGCCGCATCGCTTCCATGCGCTTGACCGTGAACTCACCGGTGAGCATCCGTCGGGTGCGGGCGTGGTCGGGATCGTCCTGGCGCGGGAACGCCGGCGGCATTTCGGCGTCCTGGGCGCTGGGCGCCATCACGGGATACCGGCGGACGTCCGCGCTGATCCGCGGATCGCCCAGCGCCAGTCTGGCGTCCTCGTAGCGGGTCACCGCCCAGGCGGTCCTGCCATGCGACGTCAGCACGCGCGGTAACCCCGTGTCGTGACGCCACCGTGTGTACTCGGCCGGGGGATCGAAGGGGCAGACGGACGAGCGCAGTCCGGGGAAGGAGGGGAGTTCGATGCTGCTGTGGCTTCCGGGCGGAGTGTTCACCGCTACTCCTGTGGGGGGGGCTTTGGAGGGCGTGGGACGACACCAGGGCTTACAGCGCCTTAGGTTACGAAGACTTAGGTCACTGTAACGGTGTCGTATGCGGTTCGGAATCCTCCTCTTGGCGGATCTCGGAAGAGCTGCCGCAGCCGCACCGGCAGCTCGTAGAGGTCGCTCTGCGTCACCAGAGGCTTGTTGCGCAGTTCACGGCGGGAGACCGCGAGCGCGAGGTCGGGGAAACGGGCGTAAAGCGCCGGCAGGGCCACTCCTGCGTCCAGGCGGGAGAGGGCCGCACCGGGGCACACGTGCAGATCGTGGCCGAAGGAGATGTGGCGGCTTCGGGTCGCGCGGGTGGTGACGAACGACCCAGCAGTCGGGCCGTGGGCCTGCTCGGCAGGGGTTGAGGAACATCCACGTCAGATAGTGCGCTAACTGATTCCTAATGCCGTCTGTCAAGCCGCGAGCGTGTTGGGCGGTGAGAGCTCGTAGCATCGCCCGTCGCGAAGGAGGGCCCACAGGACGTTCACGCGGCGACGTGCGAGGGCGAGCACGGCCTGGGTGTGACGCTTACCCTCGGCTCGTTTGCGTTCGTAGAACCGGCGCGACTCGTCGCAGTGGCGGATACTGAACAACGCCGAGGTATAGAAGACTCGTTGGAGGCGCCGGTTGTATCGCTGAGGGCGCCGAAGATTGCCGCTGATCTTCCCGGAATCGCGAGGCACCGGGGCAACGCCCCCGAAACCGGCGAGGCGGTCCGCGGTGCCGAAGACCGCCATGTCGCCGCCGGTGGCGGCCAGGAACTCGGCGCCGAGGACGATGCCCAGACCGGGCATGCTGGTGATCACGTCGAAGGCGTGGTGATCGCGAAACCGGGCCTCGATGTCCTTGTCGAGCTCTGCGACCTGCTGGTTGTAGGCCATCACCTCCTTCGCCAGCGTGTGCACCAGCTGGGCAGCCAGCTTCTCCCCGGGGAGGCTGGTGTGCTGTCGTTCGGCGGCCTGGACGGCGATCTCAGCAAGCCGGTCAGGCCGCAGGACATGCCGGTTTCGAAGCCACGCCTCCAGCCGCTTTGCGCCGATCCGACGGATGGCCGCAGGCGTCTGGTAACCGGTCAGCAAGGTGAGCGGGCCGGTGTTCGTGAAGTCGAAAGCCCGTTCCAGGCCGGGGAAGACGCCGGTGAGTTGGGCTCGCAAGCGGTTGACGGTGCGGGTGCGATCGGTGACCAGGTCCATGCGACGGCTGGTGAGGAGCTTGAGGTCGATGATGGTGTCGTCGCCGCCGCGTAAGGCGTGCAGGTCACGCCGGACGCGGAGCTGGTCGGCGATGACAGCGGCGTCCTTGGCATCGGTCTTGCCCTCGCCGCGGTAGCCCTCGGAGGCGCGGTGGATGGCTCGGCCGGAGATGTAGTGCACCGGCTGGTCCTGGTTGAGGAGGATCGTGATGGCCAGGGCGGCTCCGCCGTCGGCCAGATCGATGGCCCAGGTCACCTCGTCGGCCAGGGCCAGGACGTCGGCGAGGAGTTCGGTCAGTTCGGGCTCGTCGTTCGCGACGCGCCGCGAGAGCAGTCGTCGGCCGCTCTCGTCGATCGCGACACAGTGGTGGTGGGTCTTGCCTGCGTCGATGCCGGCCCAGATCGCGGCCATGTAGTGCCTCCGTGCGTTGTTCCGCTGACGCTTCCCACGGACGACCTCGCTGTCGACTCCCTACAGAGCGATCATTCGCAATTCCTAATTGGCAGCCGAGTCGTCGTGGGGAGCCGGGCGGCCAATCAGTCAAAGCCACCAGTGGCAGAGCGTTTTAAGCCTCACCCGGCACCCCTGGATGGGTGAACCATACGAAGGGCTCACCGCGTCCCGCAGAACAACGTAGGGAGCGTTTGGTCCGGTGATTCGTGTTTGGTTCCGGGTCAGGTTCCGCGCCAGTTCGGGGTGGCTTCGCCGGTGAGTCTGCGGGCCATGAGGTCGATCATGGCGAGGTGGATCATGGCTTCGGAGCGGTGCGGGTGTGTCTCGTAGTCGCGGGCGAGGCGTTGGTGGTGCATGAGCCGGCCGATGCTGCGCTCGATGGTCCACCGTCTCGGGATGATCGTGAACCCGCGTGCGCCGTGCGGGCGTTGGACGGGGTGGACGTCGATGCCGAGGCGGGCTCCGTGGTCGATGGCGGTGGTGCGGTGGCCCGCGTCCACCCAGGCCTTCGTGATGTGCGGGTGGGCGGCGGCGATGCGGGACAGCAGGGTCACGCCGGCTGCGGTGTCGGAGACGCTGGCGGCGGTGACCGGCACGGTCAGCAGCAGGCCGAGGGTGTCGCAGCCGAGGTGGCGCTTGCGCCCGATGATCCGTTTCCCGGCGTCCGTGCCCTGGTCCGCGAGGTGCACGTTGGCGGAGGTCTTGATGGTCTGGGAGTCCAGCACGCAGGCCGACGGCTCCGCGCCTGGGCCCTCGGCTTCGCGGACCAGGCGCCGCAGCAGTCCGGTGAGCTGCTCGAACACCCCGTCCTGTTGCCACTTGGCGAAGTACCCGTGGGTCGTGGCCCGGGGTGGGAAGTCGTGTGGGAGGTAGCGCCAGGGGATGCCGGTGCGGTCCACGTACAGGATGGCGTTCATGATCTGGCGCAGGTCGTGTTCGGGCGGTCGGCCGATGTCCAGTGCGCGGGCGCGGCGCTGGTCCCGCCAGGATGTCAGGACGGGCTCGATCAGTTCCCGGCGGGCGTCCGACAGGTCTCTGGGATAGGGGCCGCGCGGGGTCGTGTTTGCGAAGTAGCCGACCGCGGCCGGCCCTGCCAGCGGTCAAAAGGCGGCGCTCGGGGGCGTGTTGGGAGCAGACAGGAGCAGTCGGAACGAAACGATTCCCGGGCGTCGCGGACGGGTCGACCGCCCCGTCAAGCACAGCCACCCCGGCGCCGCAGGACTCTGGAAACGGCCCCGACTCGGCCGAGACCGGACCAAACGCTCAGTAAGCTTGACTCTGTCGGGGATCTTGTAGACGCCGAGGTCAACTACCCAGGGTGCGCCAGGACTTGAGACGAGGGATCTCGCGTTGGTCGAGGTAGTTCTGGAAGGCAGTCGGCCGGCGGGGCGTGGGGGCTTCCGCGGCCGGTGTCAGTGCGCTGAGGCGCTCGATGTTGACGGCGATGGCCGTCAGGACGTGCTGGACGTGGGCCTTTCCCTGTCCCCGGTAGCGACAGCGTCGCATGCCGTGTCCGTGGGCGAACTCGTTGATGGTGCCCTCCACCCCGGAGCGGACCGCATAGCGGGCCTTCCAGTCAGGCGTCTGTTGCTCGGCGCGGACGCGGAGCTGCAGGTCGCGGAGTTCTCGTGGAGGGAAGCCCACGGTGCGGGCGTTGTCGGCGGTGCTGGTGCACTGGGCGCGAGCTGGGCAGGGACGGCATTGGCTTTTGGTGAACCGTGCCACGATCAGTGGGGCCGCGGTGGGCGAGGAGGTCGGGTAGGGGCCGTGCCAGCCCGCGCTGACCTGCCCCTGCGGGCAGGTGACCTGCTGACGATCGAAGTCGATATGGAAGTCGTCCCGGGCGAAGCCCTCGTTTTGGCGGTGCTGGCGGGTGGGGTTGCTCTTCAGCGGCCCGGAGACGGTGACCTGGTGTTCACGAGCGGCTTGTTCCAAGTGGGGCAGGGAGGTGTAGCCGGCGTCGACCAGGTGCTCGGCGGGCAGCAGCTCGCGGCGGGCGAGGCGGGTGTGGATGCCGGGCAGGACCTGGCTGTCGTGGGTGGTGGCCGCGGTGGTGGCCACGTCCGTGATCACGTTGGGGCCGTCGGGAGCGCAGGTCTCGGTCAGATGCGCCGAGAACCCTTTCCAGCTGATGATGTGTCCGTGCCGTGCGTAGCGGGCCGAGGGGTCGTAGGGAGAGACGATCGCCCTCGACGAGGGCGGCAGTCCGGGTCCGCCTTCCTTCTCGGCGGTGCGCCAGCGCAGGTGCCCTGCGGCATCACGGTGGTAGTTCTGCACCATGATCTGGCGCAGGGCCTGGACACGGGGAGCGGGCATGCGGTCCGCTCCGCGACGGTGGAGGTGTTCCAGGAGCCGGGCGGCGTCGTTTCCGGTGGCAAGAATCCTGGTCATGGGCTTGGTGGGGTTCTTGCCCAGGCGGACCGGCCGGCCGTAGCGGCGCCCCCAGTCCTCATCGACCAGCTCGTCGAGCAGGTGCGGGAACGTGCCGGCGACTTCTTCGAGTGCGGCGCGGACCGCTTCGGTGATCAGCTCCAGGCGGGTCAGGTCACGTACCGCGGCCAGGACGTGGGTGGAGTCGGTGCGCTGTGTGGTGCGCTCGCGCACCAGGCCGGCCTCCTTGAGCCGGGCCAGCGCGAGGTCCAGGAGACGGTCAGGACGGCCGTCCTCAGCGAGACGGTCACGGAAGTCTGCCAGCACACTGTGGTGAAACCCGGGATCGTCCAGTTCCATGGCCATCGCGTACTTGAAGTCGATGCGGCAGCGGACCGCCTCGGCGGCCTGCCGGTCCGACAGGCCGAGCAGGAACTGCAGCACACAGACGGTGGCCAGTTGAGCAGGCGAAAGCCCGGGACGTCCGTCCCTGGGGTACCAGTCCGCGAAGTCCTCGTCGCACCACAGCCCGTTGAGGCGGTCCCTCACCCATATCGCCGTCGTGCCGCCCGGGTTGCTTGCCCGCGCCACCTGCGCGGTCAGAGGCGGGACTCGCTCACCGGAACGGGGGCGCAGGGACAACGGGCACCTCGACAGCTGCATCGGTCGGCAGAACTACCCGAGCCTGCCCGTTGACCATGCTGCCGCACCGGGAAACTCCAAGATCCCCGACAGAGTCAAGGTAAGAAGCTGTTGTCTTTTCGATTTTGAGAGATGCGCGTCGAACGGGAATCCCGATCGGGTGGTCGCGGGGCGCTGGGCGCATAGGAACAGGGCCTCCTGAACAGCTCGTTGGTGTCGAATCGCCGAGCAGCAGGAGGCCTGGTGCAGCAGTCGTGCGTGCCGATGGCCGGGCAGTCCAGCGCGGTCACCTGGGAGTGCGACTGTCTGGCTCACCGGTTCGGAAACGCCGCCGGCAACGGGACGCGGCAGCCTCGCTACCCGACGGACATGACGGACGGGGAGTGGGCCGTGGTCCGCCCGCTACTTCCGGTGCCGGGCTGGATGCGTGGCCGGGGCGGCCGATCGGAGGGGTACCGCCACAGGGCCATGCTCGATGCAATCCGGTATCTCGTGGACAACGGGATCAAGCGGCGGGTAGTGCCTGTACTGACCCGAGAGGTTGGGGACGCGGCTGGCGGGTGGTAGCCCCTTCAGAGCGGTGTGTGGCCGGTGATGGTTGTAGTTGTGCAGCCAGACGGGGAACGCGTCGCGGCGTTCCTGCTCGCTCAGGTAGGGCCTGGTGTAGGCCCATTCGTCGAGGAGGGTGCGGTTGAAGCGCTCGCCCTTCCCGTTGGTCTGCGGGCGGTAGGGGCGGGTGCGTTTGTGCACGATCCCCGCATCAGCCAGTGTGGTTGCCCACGTGCGTGAGCGGTAGCAGGAGCCGTTGTCGGTCAGGATGCGCTGGACGGTGATCCCGGCCCGAATGAAGAACTCCTGTGCTCGGGCCCAGAATGCGGAGGCGGTCTCCTTCTTCTCGTCGGCGAGGATCTCGCTGTAGGCCAGGCGGGAATGGTCGTCTACTGCGTTGTGGAGGTAGCTGTAGCCCCCGCCGATACGGTTCTTGCGGCCGACCTGGCGGCCCAGCACTTGATGGCCGCCGCCGTTGGGGATGTTTCCGAGCTTCTTGATGTCGATGTGTACCAAGTCGCCTGGTTCGGTGTGCTCGTAGCGTCGGATGACGCGTCCCGTGGCAAGGTCCAGGTGCGACAGGCGGGCGATGCGGTATCGGCTGAGGACTCGGTGCACGGTGGAGGGATTGAGGCCGAGCAGGTAGGCGATGCGGGCTGGGCCCCAGCGGCGTAGAACACGGACTTTGATGATGCGCCGCTCCATACGGGTCGGAGTACGGCGCGGGCTGTGGTGGGGGCGACTGGACCGGTCGCGCATGCCGACCTCGCCTTCCTCTCGGTAGCGGTCCGCCCATCGTTTAGCGGTAGTGGGCGAGACTTGGAAGCGTTCGGCTGCCCGTCTCAGCGGCCAGCCATCTCGTATGACGCAGAGAGCCAGTCGGAGGCGGCCGGTTTCGGTCAGGGGCGCATTGCGGTGAGGCATGAACGTCTTTCTGAATCAGCACATAGCGGCGGCCGGGCGCGCTGGTGCGACCGGCCGCGAGTGGGTGGAGAAGGGGATCAGGACAGGAGGCGGAGGGACTCCTCCCAGAGGCGTTCTGCGTTGGCGGTGTCGAGTGCGTAGGTTGCGACTCCATCGGCCCAGCCGTTGCCGTCGGTGACCGGGACGGCTTCGTTGCAGTCTTCGAAGTAGCGGCCGCCGATGCCCTCCAGTTGAGGAGAGGTGGCCAGCAGCACGGAGGTTGCGGCGCCTTGCTGGGGCGTCTTGCGGCGCTCGGGCGGGGTCCTGAGGCCGCCGGTGTGGCGCTGGAGGTTGGTGGCGATGGCTCCGGGCATGAGGGCGTTGGCGGTGATGCCGTCGGCTGCCCAGCGGCGGGTGGCTTCGACGGCGAAGAGCACGGTGGCGGTCTTTGACTGCCCGTAGGCCAGCAACGGGTCGTAGGGGCGGTAGTGGAAGTTGATGTCGTCGAAGACCACCGGGGAGATCAGATGTCCGCTGGAACTGACAGCCACGATGCGTGCGTCGCCGTCGGCGGCCAGTGCGTCGTGCAGGCCGGTGGCCAGGGCGAAGTGACCGAGGTGATTGGTGGCGAACTGCATCTCCCAGCCCTCGGGGGTGCGTTCGAGTTCGGGCGTGGCCATGATTCCGGCGTTGTTGACCAAGAGGTGGAGCGGCCCGTCCCACGCTTCTACGAAGGCGTCCGCCGAAGCGTGGTCCGCGACATCGAGGCGGGTGACGTGGATGTCCTTGTTGCCGGTGGTCGCGGTGATGTCGGCAGCGGTTGCTTCACCTGCTGCCGTGTTGCGTACGGCCAGCGTCACCTGGGCGCCGGTGGCTGCCAGGGTCCGGGCGGTCTCGATGCCGATGCCGGAGGTGGCGCCGGTGATGATCGCCCGCCGTCCGGAGAGGTCGATGCCGCGGGCTACTTCGTCAGCCGTGGTGGAGAAGCCGAAGGGGGTCGTGATGCGAGTCATGATCAGATTTCTTTCGCGAGGATGCGCGGGACGGGAGGTACCCGGAGGCCCAGCGCGGGGAGGGCATCAGAGAGGTCATGGGGAGGGATGGGCCGGGTGGGCTGGTGAGGTCGCGAGGGTGACCGCATCGACCAGGCCGTCGGTGCCGGCCAGTGCACGGCGGCGCAGTTCCTCCGGGTCGAGGCCGTGGGCCCGTACGGTGTCAGCGAAGTGCTCGATGTCCTTGCGCATCAGGCCCTGCAGGTGGAGGGCGTTCTCGGGGGTGATGACGGTGCCGAGCGCGCGCAGTGAGGCGCTGCCACCGCTGCTGTCGCAGATCACGTCGAGGAGGGCCGGGATGTCCACGTGAAGCTGTTGGGCGAGGCGGACCAGGTCCACGGCGCTCTTCAGGTTCGACATCGTCATCGCGTTGTTGAGGAGCTTGGTCATCTGACCGGTCCCGACCGGTCCCGACCGGACCCATGCGGCTGACGCGGGTGGAGAAGGTGGCGAATACCGGTGTGCACCGATCGAAGGCGACCGCGTCGCGGCCGACGAACGTGGTCAGGGTGCGGGCCTGCGCCCCTGGGCCGCCGCCGCTGACCGGAGCATCCAGGTAGAAGACGTCGAGGCCGTACAGCGACTCGGCGATCGTCACGTTCTCGCCCGGATCTCCGGTGCCGTGATTGACGACCACCGTCCCCGGCCGGAGGCGCTCGCGTACCCCAGGGGTGTTCAGGACGTCCCAGATGTCGCCGTCATCGCGCAGGCATAGCGCCAGGATATCGCTGGCAGCCACGAGATCGACGACCGTGGCATGAGCGGTGTGCGGGATGCCGGCCATCGCCTCCAGCGACGTCGGGCGCCGGGCCCATATGTGGAGGTCGAAACCGCGGTCCCCGATCGCCTGGGCCATGGGGGCACCCTGGTCTCCCAGGCCGATGAAGCCGACGGCCGGACTCCGTTGTTCGGGGCTGCTCACTGCGGCCACCTTCCAGACAGGGCCATGGACGCGGTAACCGGAACATTCCGCATGGCCTTTCCCTGCCATGGTCACTCCGCGCCTCGACCCCAGCCAGGGCAGCCGACAGGGCAGATCAGGCTGGGGCGGAATGCCTCGTACCGTGGAGCAGGTGAGCGCCAACCATCTCGGCAACTACCTCCGAGCGCGTCGTGACCTCGTCGATCCCAAGGACATCGGCCTGCCCGGAGGCGGCCGCCGCCGTGTGCCCGGCCTGCGCCGTGAGGAGGTCGCCCTGCTCGCTGGCATCAGCAGCGAGTACTACCTGCGCCTGGAACAAGGACGCGACCAAAACCCCTCACCGGCCGTGCTGGACGCCCTCGCCCGCGTTCTCCAGCTTGACCTGGACGCGACCCGGCACCTGCACGCCCTCGTCACTCCCGCTCCACGGCATAGCCGCCCGCCCCTGGACGACGAGCGCGTTCCCCTCGGCATTCAGCAACTAATCAGCACATCCTGGGCGGGCACCCCTGCGGTGGTCTTGAACCGCTACATGGATGTACTCACGGCCAACTCCCTGGCCATCGCACTGGCTCCCGGCAACCAGCCAGGCACCAATGCCATACGGTCCGCTTTCCTCGACCCGCGTATGCGCTCCCTGTACCTCAACTGGGGAGAGATGACCATCCGCGCCGTCGCCAGTCTGCGCGCCCTCATCGGCTCGAACGAGAGCGATCCACGCGTCGGGGAGCTGGTGAACGAACTCTCCGCAGAGAGCGAGACTTTCCGCCGCCTATGGGCGCGCCACGACGTCAGCCCCCGAGGTGCCGGCGCCTCAAAGCTGGACCACCCCCAGGTGGGACTGCTGGAGCTGCACTACGAACGACTCCTACTCGCTGGCACTGACGGCCAGCTCCTCGTCGTACATCACGCCGATCCCGGTAGTCCTTCCGCACAGAAACTGGCCCAGCTCACCGACACCCTCAGTACGTAACGATCCAACGCGGCTCCCAGGACCAGCCGCTGTCCCTAACCTCCGTGGACAGAACACAGCACCGTCAGGACTGCAGGAAGGCGAGGATGTCGGGGTTCAGGACGTCCGGGTGGACCTGCAGCATCCCATGGGGGTAGCCCTCGTAGCTCTTGAGTGTTCCGTTCTTGAGGAGTTTCGCGGCAAGCGGTCCGGAGTCCTCGTAGGGGACGACCTGATCGCCTGTGCCATGGCAGACCAGAACGGGGATGTCGATCTGCTTGAGGTCCTCGGTAAAGTCCGTCTCGGAGAAGGCCTTGATGCATTCATAATGGGCGTTGGCCGCGCCCATCATGCCCTGGCGCCACCAGTTGTCGATCAGGCCCTGCGAGACCTCCGCGCCCGGCCTGTTGAAGCCGTAGAACGGGCCGGTGGGGACATCGATGTAGAACTGCGCGCGATTGGCGGTGAGCGCGGCGCGGAACCCGTCGAAGACGTCGATCGGCGTGCCGTCCGGGTTATTAGCGGACTTAACCATGATCGGCGGCACCGCGCCGACCAGCACGGCCTTGGCCACTCGTCCGGCCTTTGCGCGCGCTGCGTACCTTGCCACCTCGCCGCCGCCGGTCGAGTGGCCGATATGGAAGGCCTCCTGGAGGTCGAGAGCGTCGGTCAGCGCGATGACGTCGGCCGCATAGGTGTTCATGTCGTGTCCGGTCGAGGTCTGCGTGGAACGGCCGTGACCCCGGCGATCGTGCGCGATCACGCGGTAGCCGTGCGACAGGAAGAACAGCATCTGGTTGTCCCAGTCATCCGCACTCAGTGGCCATCCATGGTGGAAAACCACCGGCTGGCCGTCGCGCGGCCCCCAGTCCTTGTAGAAGATGTCCGTGCCGTCAGCGGTGGTGATCGTGGTCATTGCTGAACCTTCCGCTCGAAAGGGGAGTCCTGAAAAGCAGGACGACGGATGGGCGGGAGTGGGAGTGGGGCACCCTGGTCTCCCAGGCCGATGAAGCCGACGGCCGGACTCCGTTGTTCGGGGCTGCTCACTGCGGCCACCTTCCAGATAGGGCCATGGACGCGGAAACCAGAACATTCCGCATGGCCTTTCCCTGCCATGGTCACTCCGCGCCTCTTCCCCAGCCAGGGCCGTCTCAACACTGGTAGTGCCAGGACCAGGAAACCCAGCCACAGATCATCAGCCGACGGGGCAGATCAGGCTGGGGCGGAATGCCTCGTACCGTGGAGCAGGTGAGCGCCAACCATCTCGGCAACTACCTCCGAGCGCGTCGTGACCTCGTCGATCCCAAGGACATCGGCCTGCCCGGAGGCGGCCGCCGCCGTGTGCCCGGCCTGCGCCGTGAGAACGATCCAACGCGGCTCCCAGAACCAGCCGCTGTCCCTAACCTCCGTGGACAGAACAGCTAGGGCGGGATGCGGAGCCGACGGCCGGTGTGATCGACTCGCAGTCGGTCAAGGCGGACGCCGTCGTCGGAACGGACAGCTGCGGCTTCGACGGCGGCAAACTCGTCAACGGCCGCAAGCGGCACGTCGTGGTCGACACGCTCGGCCCTGCTGGGCGTGATGGTCACCGCTGCGGACACCGGCGAGCGAACTGCCGCTCGCGTGCTGCTCGGGCAGGTCGCCGACGTGCACCACCGGTTGGAGCTGGTCTGGGTCGACGGCGGCTACACCGGCAGCCTCGTCGCCCACTGACTCACCACGCTCGCGCTGGTCCTGGCGATCGTGAGACGCAACGACGACACGCGCGGCTTCACAGTGCTGCCCAAGCGGTGGATCGTCGAGCGCCTCTTCGCCCACCTGATGCGAAGCCGCCGTCTGGTGCGCGACTTCGAACACCGCACCACCAGCGCCGAAGCGATGGTCTACTGGTCGATGACCCTGCTCATGACACGCCGTCTTGCCCGGCCAGCCCCGGGGCGAGAGTGAACCGGCCCGGCTGTTGCTCGGCCAGCCGGCCCCGCGCGACCGGGCGCTTCGCTTTCGACCGCAGCAGGTCAGCGCCTCTTGACGGAGCCGCTGCCGGTCCACGAGCGCGGTAAGGATGCGCTGGTAGTCCCCCGACAGCACCTCCCAGGCCAGCCCCTCACGCCACACCGGCACCTGCGACTTCGGCTTCGCCGCATCCCGGGGTTCCGGCGATGCATACGCATCCCGCGGATCCTCGGTGGCCTCCGTGCCGACGGTGTTGCCGTCGTCCGGAGCCAGCACCGTGTCGACCCGCCTGCGAGCAATCGCCCACTCCTGCCATTCCTGCTCGGCCGCGGCCAGTTCGGCCTGGATACGGTCGGCCCCCTCCCGCAGCCCGTTGAGTCGACGGCGAGCGGCGAGCTCGTGCTGTTCCAGCAGTCCGACGACTGACGGCATTCATGACCTCCCGGGGAGCGACGACCCGACAGGCCACAACTCCCGCGGAATCACCACTGCTAATCCCCGACCAGCGGAAACGCACCGATCACACCCGCAAAGACAGCAGCTTCTAAGCCTTCTCAGCGTTTTGTATAGGCGCGCATCTGTTCGGCCAGCCGCGCGAGTTCGGCCGCTGCCGCGGGCGAGGCGTCGCTGAGTCCGCTGTGTACGGCCGTCGGGCTTCGCAGGAAGCGCCGCAGCGTGGCCACGAGCAGACATTCCGGCAGGGTCTGCAATGCAGCGAACCCGCGAGGGGTCGGCGGCGTCGGCATGGCGGCCAGGTTCTGCCGTATGAGGCGGAGCATGCCCCGGACCGCGTCCGGATCGTCGGCAAGCGCTACCGGGCCGCCCGCCGTGTGCACCGCCTGCCCGAGCGGGACCTCGAACGCCGCGTGTGTCTTGAGCCAGGCATCCATCTTCGGCTCGGTCTTGGCGCTGATCCCGATGGTCCGGAACGCCTCCACGATCCGTTCCAGTCGCGGGGTGGTCCGGCCGTCGGGTTCGCCGATCGGCATCGCAACCCGGCGGGTCATGAAGTTGGCCGCGCGATAGCGGACCACGTCGCCGTCCATCGTGCCGCCGGCCATGGGGAAGCCGAGCAGCACCCGCTCGTGGCCGATCACCGCGCCCAGCGGCTCCGCGCCGGCCGCCCAGTTGAGCAGGAACAGCACGTCGCCTTCGAGACCGGCGAGTGACTCCAGCACCGTGTCCACCTGATGGGTGCGGACGAAGACCGTGATCAGGTCGTACCCGCCGGCCGGGTGCTCGACCACCGGCACCGGTACCCGCTTGACGGCCGGACTGTCTTCCTCGGCGAGCTGCACGCCGTGCCGGCGCAGGGCGGCCAGGCGCTCGCCCCGGGCGAGGAGCGAGACGTCGTGCCCGGCCTCATGCAGGCGGGCGGCGAACAGGCTGCCGAGAACCCCGGCGCCGTAGACGAGCAGTTTCATGGCAACCCTTTTCGTCCGTTCGTTTCAGTCATACGTTCGTTTTAATCAAACGTCTGTAGTGTACGCAGGCATGGCGCCACCTGACACCCGCACCCAGATCCTCGACGCGGCCGAACACCTCTTCGCCGAGCGCGGTTACCGCGGCACCTCGGTCCGCGCGATCACCGACCTCGCCGGAGCGAACCTGGCCGCGGTCGGGTATCACTTCGGCTCGAAGGCGGAACTCCTGGCCGCGGTCGCCCGCCGCGTGATCGAGCCCATCAACGCCGCGCAGTGCGCAGGGCTGGACCGACTGCTCGCCCGGACCCCGGACCCTGCGGTCACCGAACTGGTGGAGGCATTCGCGGGGCCGCTGTTCGACGAGATGCCGGCTGGTGACGAGGGCGGTGCCCGGACGTCCCGGCTGATCGTGACGATCCTCAGCGACCCGGCCGAGGAGGTGCGCAGCTGGACCGGTCCGGCCGAGGACGCGGTCCGTGAACGCTACCTGGCAGCCTTCGGGCGCGCACTGCCCGGCCTTTCTCCGGAGGAGCTGCGGTTCCGGATGCGGGGGATCCTCGCCGTGACGGCCGTGGACCGCGTCGAGGTCTACCAGCAGCGCTCCCCGGCCTGCCTGTCCCCGGTAGCGGGCGAGGCGGCCCGGCGCTGGGCGATCACGTTCCTGACAGCAGCGATGAGCGCACCACCGACGGGGACCTGACAAGCTCGGGACGGCCGAGGCCGACCGGCGACGTCACTGGGCGGCGAGCCAGGCGGCCGGCGTCTGCTCGGCCCGGAATCTTTGGCGGGTGGAGACGGACGGAAGTTGGTCGCGCGGGCCTGTCGTGTCGAGGTCAGCGTCTGCGCTCGTCGGGTGCGAGCAGGCTGGTGACCTCGGCGATCGCCTCCGCCGAGGGATGGAAGTGCTTCCTCATGTTCTCGGGCTTCTCGTGCCGCGATGTGGCCACGAGCGTTCCTGCCGACTTCGGTGATGTGCCCCCCCCGGGGGCACGCGGTGATACCGAGAATCATTCGCGCCCCTCGACAACTGGGTTCGTCTGACGAAATATTGTTCACGCGTATGAGTGGTTCGGCGATGATTGGCCGACGTCAACAGAGTCGGCTACATGGCCCGCCCGCTGACCTGATGTGAATCCCGTGCACGGGCTGCCTGCCCGGTTGCCGGTCCTTGGAGGAGTTGTCGATGAGCAGTGGCGAGTTCCCGGAGGTCGGGACAGTGGCGGGCGTGGTCCGTGGTCGTCGTGAAGGTGGCCTGGAGGTGTTCCGGGGCATCCCGTTCGCACAGCCCCCAGTGGGGGAAGCGCGGTTCGGGGCGCCGCGGCCGGTGGCGGGCTGGGACGGTGTGCGGGAGGCGTTCGCGTTCGGTCCGCCGCCTCCGCAGGAGCCGATGGGCCCCCAAGCCGGGCCCGTTGTCGGCCTTCCGGCGGATGACGACTGGCTGACGGTCAACATCTGGACACCGGAGACGGACTCGGCCGCACGACGGCCGGTGATGGTGTGGATCTACGGTGGCGCCTACAAGTTCGGCTCTGCCGACGACCCGGCCTACGACGGCAGCCGGCTCTCCCGTGACGGCGACCTGGTGGTGGTCACCCTCAACTACCGGGTCGGCATCGAGGGGTTCGCCCTCATCGAAGGCGCACCCGCGAACCGGGGCCTGCTCGACCAGGTCGCCGCCCTGGAGTGGGTGCGTGAGAACATCGGCGCCTTCGGCGGCGATCCCGATCAGGTCACCGTCTTCGGTGAGTCCGCGGGCGCCGGGTCGATCGCCGCGCTGCTGGCCATGCCGCGGGCACGGGGTCTGTTCCGGAGGGCGATCACACAGAGCGTGCCGGGGACCTTCTTCTCCACCGCACTGGCCGGTGACATCGCCGAGGTCCTGGCGGGTGGGCTGGGACTGCGCCCGACGGTCGCCGATCTGTCCGGTGTGGACCCGCGCAAATTGCCCGAGGCGGGAGCCGCACTGAGTGCCGGGATGCGCGGGTACGTGGACCGCTGGGGTCCGGTCGCTCTGACTCCGACTCCCTTCTCGCCCGTCGTCGACGGCGATGTCCTGCCCACCACTCCGTGGCAGGCCCTCGCGAGCGGCGCCGCGCGGGACGTGGAGCTGATCGCCGGGCACAACCGGGACGAGTACCGCCTCTTCCTCATGCTGGGCGGGCTGCTGGGGCAGGTGGACGAGGGCCTGGCGGCGATGGCGCTGGGCCTGTTCGGACCGACGCCGGAGAGCGGGCAGGCCTACCGTGCCGCGTTCCCGGACGCCTCGGCGGAGTACCTGTTCGAACTGGTGCAGTCCGACTGGCTGTTCCGCATGCCGTCCCTTCACCTGGCGGAGGCGCAGGTGGCGGGCGGCGGCCGGGCGCACGTGTACGAGCTGACTTGGGCCGCACCCGCCAACGGCGGCGCTCTGGGCGCCTGCCACGGCCTGGACGTACCCCTGACTTTCGGCGTGTACGGAGGCCTGGGTGCCATGTTGACCGGGCCCGTTCCCTCGCCGGAGACCGAGGCGCTCTCCGCGCGCTTCCGCTCCGCGTGGACCGCCTTCGCCGCCACGGGTGACCCGGGCTGGCCCGCGTACGACGCCGAGACGCGCCTCGTCCAGGTCCTCGACACCGAACCGATGGTCACCGCGTACCCGGAAGAGGCCGCCCGCCGCATCTGGGAACACCACGCCTTCGCCGCGCTGCCCCTGACGACGGCGTAGCCCGAGTGCCTCCGCACCCTCGTTCCATGGCCGGCCAGACGATGACTGGCCGGCCGTTCCAGCCGTCCCGCACCGCTGTTGCTCCTTGCCACGCGGGGAGTTGTCAGGCGGTCGGGTCGATCAGCAGCTTCATCCGGCGACCGGCGCGAAGCTCGGTGAAGCCCCCGTCGATGAGATCGCTGAGGGGGATGGTGTCGACCCAGCCGGTGGTGTCGTAGTGCCCCTGGGCCATGAGGGCCATGACGGCGCGATAGTCGTCCGCCGTGTAGCAGATGGTGCCCTGGATACGCCGTTCCCGGAGTACGAGGCTGAGGAGCGGCGTGGGCAGGGGACGGTCGTAGATCGCGACGCTGATCAGCGGACGGCGCTCGCCGATGGAGGCCAGCGCGGACTCCACGGCCGGCGCCACGCCGGCGGCGTCGAAGGCGGCGTCGACGCCGTCGCCGTTCGTACGGTCCGCGATCAGCGCGGGCACGTCCACCGCTGCCGGGTCCAGGGTGCGGGCGCCGAGCCGCTCGACGGCCGCCCGTCGCTCGGGCGACGGCTCGACCACGTCGATCTCCGTCAGCCCCATGCCCCGTAGAGCGAACCAGAGACCGATGCCGATCGGTCCCGCGCCGTAGACCAGGGCGGAGTCCTGGTTGCCGACGCCACCGAGAGCGGCGGCGTGGTAAGCGACGGACATGGGCTCGACGAGGGCACCGAGGCCGAGGGAGACGGACTCCGGCAGTCGGTGGACCTGGTTGACGGGCACGACGGTGTACTCGGCCATGCCGCCGTCCGCCATGAGCCCGTGGAACCCGATGCTCGTACAGAGGTTGTAATGGCCTGTGCGGCAGGGGCGGCACTCGCCGCAGCGGTAGATCGGCTCGATGGCGACCTGGTCGCCGACCGACACCTCGGTGACGTCGGCACCGATCTCGGCGACGGTTCCCGAGAACTCGTGGCCCAGGATCACGGGCATCGCCCTGCCGGTGAGCGGGTGCGGTTCTCGGGGGGAGATGAAGATCGGCCCGTCGTAGTACTCGTGAAGATCGGTTCCGCAGATGCCGTTCGCGTGGACCTTCACCTTGACTTCGCCGGCGCCGGGGGACGGCTCCGGCACGTCCACGATCTCGATCTTGCTGTTCCCGTAGTACATGGCTGCGCGCATCGATACCTCCATGTTCTGGTGCGGCGCGTACAGGCGGGTCAGGGGCTTCGGAGCAGCTTCTTGTTCGCGAACTCGTCGAGTCCGAACCGGCCGAGTTCCCGCCCGATGCCGGAGTTCTTCACCCCGCCGAACGGCATCTCGGGCGAGCTGCGGACCAGCATGTTGAGGCCGACCATTCCGACGTCGAGCCGGTCGGCGACGTATTCCGCCTCGGCCGGATCCGCGGTGAACACCGCGCTGCCGAGGCCGTACGGCGAACTGTTGGCGAGGTCGATCGCCGCCTCGGTGGAGTCGACGCGGTAGAGGACGGCGACCGGACCGAAGATCTCCTCGTGATACGCCCGCATCTCCGGAGTGACGCCCGAGAGCACGGTCGGGGGGTAGTACGCGCCCGGGCCCTCGGGCACCTCCCCGCCGAGGTGGAGTTCGGCGCCCTTGGCGACGGCGTCGCGGACCTGCTCGGCGACCTGGTCGCGCGCGGCGACGGACGACAGCGGACCGAGGCGGGTGGACTCGTCGGCGGGGTCACCGGTGTGCCAGGTCGCCGTCTCCGCGAGAAAGCGGGTCACGAACTCGTCCCAGACCGGCTCCACGACGATGGTCCGCTTCATCGAGGTGCAGACCTGTCCGGCGTTCCAGAAGCGGCCGATCGCCGCCGCGGAAACCGCCTGCTCCAGGTCGGCTCGGGGCAGCACGATCAGCGGGTCGGATCCGCCCAGTTCCAGCACGCACTTCTTCAGGTGCTGCCCCGCGAGCGCTCCGATCACCCGGCCCGCGCGTTCCGAGCCGGTGAGCGACACCCCCTGTAGAAGGGGGCTCGCGATCATCGTGGCGATCTGCTCGTGCGTGGCGAAGACGTTCTGGTACACATCGGCGGGAGCGCCCGCCTCCTCCGCGACGGACTCGATCGCGAGGGAGAGCTGTGGGCAGTTGGGCGCGTGCTTCAGCAGGATGGTGTTCCCGAGCAGCAGGTTCGGGGCGACGAAGCGGGCCGCCTGATAGAGGGGGAAGTTCCACGGCATGATGCCGAGCAGCGGACCGATGGGCGCGGTGCGGACCAACGCCTTGCCGGTGCCCGCGATGTCGAGCATCTCGTCCTTGAGGAGATCGGGACCCGAGGTGGCGTAGTACTCGTAGATCGAGGCCGCGAGTTCGACCTCGGCCCGCGCCTGTGCGACGGGCTTGCCCATCTCCAGCGTGGTGAGGGCGGCGAGTTCCTCGGCCTTCTGCCGGTGCAGCGCGGCCATGCGCGCGAGGACCGCGGCCCGCTCGGAGAGCCGTGTCGCGGACCATGTCCGATACGCCGTCGCAGCCGAGACGAGGGCCTGGCCGGCCTCGGTGTCCGTCAGGGTCGCGAACTTGCGCGCGACGGCGCCTGTGGTCGGATCAACGGTTGCGTACACCTCTGTGGTCCTCCGGGTCGGGTGGGATCTCGGTGCTGAACGGGCATGACGCCGCAGGCGCGGCTCACCATTGCTCCGCGCTGGTGTGCTGCTCCTCGTCGAGTGTCAGCGCGATCTTGCGGAACCGGCTGGCGTGGAAGATGAGCGGCGGTGTGTACGGAGCCGTGTCGAGGCCCTGGACCTCCAGCAGGGCGATGAGGTGGTCGCCGGCCTCGACCTCGTCGTAGAGCGAGACCTCCATCCACGCGCTCGAACCGCGGATCAGGATGCTGTCGTGAGGCCCCGCGTCCCATTCGACGCCGGCGAAACGGTCGCCCTGCTTGCTCGCGAGCTGGCGGCACGCGCCGTCATGCCACTGCGAGAGCACGCTCAGTCCCAGCCGTGGCCGCTCGCGCAGGACCGGCCACGTCGAAGACGTCTTCTGGATGCACACCGACACCAATGGCGGATCCACGGAGACCGAGGTGAAGGAACTGGCGGCCATGCCTGTCGGGACGCGGTCCACGCGGGCGCAGAGGGCCGCGACCCCGGACGGGAACGCCCCGAAGGCATGGCGCAACTGCTCGCCGCAGGTCACCTGTTGGAGGCGGATCATCTCTGTTGTTCCTTCCTGCGGTGCCTGCGAGGAGGGTCAGGCGGAGGCGCCCTGCGATTCCTTGCGCTCCTCGGCGTGACGTGCGGTCGCCGCCTGGATGGCGTCGGCCTGACGCTGGTCCAGTTCGTTCCAACGCGACACCGCGTAGTCCCGGGACCGCAGGAGACGGTCCGCGCTGCCCTGGAACCGCGGCTTGACGTGGTCGGCGAAGAGCTCGTAGCTCTTGAGGGTGGCGTCGTGCCTGGCCCACTCGTGATGAATGAGCAGGAACGAGCCGAAACCCCTCGACTGGCCTTCGAGCCGCTCGATCTGTGCGATCGCGTCGTCCACGGTGCCGATGACCCCGAGGCCGCTCTCGTTGAGCCACTCGATGCGCTCCTCGAAGGTCTTGCCCGCGGCGCGGAAGTGGGGAGCGGCGAGCACGTCCTGGGTGTAGTCGCACCAGGCGTCCAGGCCGTACCGGACGTCCTCGATGGCCTGCTCCTTGGTCTCGGCGAGGTGCATGGGGCCGCACAGGCGCCACTTGGTCCGGTCGGGGGTGTGGCCGAACAGCGGCGCCCGCTCCTCCATCACGTCCCAGTGCAGGGCGAGCGCGTCGAAGCCGCTCCGGTTGGTGGCGCCGACGGACATCAGGTGGATGCCGTTCTTGGCCGCGATGCGCGGGCCGGTGGGGGAGGCGATCGCGGCGACCGTGATCTCGAAGTCGCTGTAGGGCGCGTACTGGGTGTGCGCGTCGACCAGGTTGTAGCGGTTCGTCTTCGCGGTCACGGTCTCGCCCCGGAGGATGGCCATCAGTACGTCGACGTCCTCCTCGAACGCCGTGCGCTGCTCCTCAAGGCTGATGCCGATCATGGTGGCGTCGGTCGGCAGGGCGCCCGGGCCCAGGCCGAGCATGAAGCGGCCGCGCAGCAGACGGTCGAGGAAGAGCGCACGGTCCGCGACCCACAACGGGTTGTGGTACGGCAGGGAGAGCACGCCCGTGCCGAGCTTGATGTGCCTGGTCTGCGGCGCGGCCCACGCGATGAACGACATCGGGTCCGGGATCAGCTCGTGGCCGGCCGAGTGGTGCTCGCCGATCCAGGCCTCGTCGAAGCCCAGCCTGTCCATGTGCTGGATGACGGCCAGGTCACGCTCGTAGGCCGTGGTCGGGTCCTGGCCCGGGGGGCAGTGGAAGGGAGCCATGAAGGTCCCGAACTTCAGCGCCATCGCCATGTCCTCCTCGTTGAGGGTTGGTGCACGCGTCGCTTGGTGTCGCGCAGTGACGACTGAAACACGCACCGGCCGCCGACGGTTGTGCAACTTTGGGACGCCTCGAGGTGTGCCAAGAGTGGACAGTCAGTCCCTGGCCGCCGGGGTTGACTTGGTTCATGACCACACACGACTCACCCAGGCGCTCGGCCGCGTCGCCGTCCGCGGTACCTGGAGCGCAGTTGCGCCAGGTCGTCCACCCGGTCGACGACGTCTCCGAGGCCGTCGAGTTCTACGGCACCGTGCTGGGACTCCCCACCCGCTTCGTGGACGGCGAGCGTTACGCGGCCTTCGACGCCGGGCCCAGCACCTTCGCCGTCGCTGCGGACACGGAGGACGTGGCAGGCGTCGCGGCAGCCGCTTTCAAGGTGGACGACATCGCGGAGTTCCTCGACCGGCTCGGGGCGGTCGGCGGCCAGGTCGTCGAGGGCCCGGCCGACGGCCCGCACGAGCGCCGGGTCGTGATCAGTGATCCCTGGGGCAACAGGATGATCGTCTATGCCGCACTCTGACAAAGAGCGCGTCCATGCCCGAAGCTCCGCTTCCACGCCCGGAGTTCCCTCCTCCGACTATTACCGATGGCGGATGAGTGGGTATTTGATTGGTATTGGACGGCGCATGCGCTTCGTGGTTGTGTGAGAGGAGGTGACAGCGTCGTTGCCGCGGCAGGAAGGTGGGGCCAGCAGTGATCGACACCCATCGTGGCCTTTCCGCCGGTGATGAACCGGGCTCTCTCATGGTGAGAACCGAGATCGTCGAGTCCTGGCGGCGATCGCGGCTGAACGGGGTCGACCCGGACCATGTTCCCTGCGTCGAGGGCGAGCCCAGCCTCGACAGCCGGACGGCCAAGGTCGCCATCCCCGTACTCACCTCCATGGCCGACGTTCTGATCGGCGCGAACACCAGCCTCCTGCTCAGCGCGCCGGACGGCACCCTGCTGTGGCGCTGGGACGAGGACAGCCGGCTGCGTTCCCGCCTGAACCGCAGCAGCGTCGTGATCGGCACCCGCTGGTCCGAGGACGTCATCGGCACGAACGGCCTGGGCACGGCCCTGGAGACCGCTCGCGCCGTGACGGTCAACGGCACAGAGCACTTCAACGAAGCCCTGCACGACTTCGCCTGCGCGGGGGCACCCATCCGGCATCCGGTCACCCACCGGGTGACCGGGGTGTTGAGCGTCACCAGCCTTGTCGAGCACGCCAGTCCTCTGATGGCACCGACCCTGCTTCGCCTGGCGCACGACATAGAGGAGGAGCTGTACGGGGAGACCTCGATGCACGAGCGCCAGATGCTGCGCCATTTCCTGGCCGAGCGTCGGCGTACCCGGAGCGCGGTGGTGGTCGTCAGCGCGGACGTGGTCATTGCCAACTCCCTCGCCACGTCGATGGATCTCGACCACTCGGCGCTGTGGCAGCGGATCGAGGACGGGCCCGACGACGTCATCGGACTCGAACTCTCCAGCGGGTCACGGGTCACCGTGTGCCGCCCCGTGCACCGAGGCGGCGTGCTGGTCGGAGCCGTGGTCGTCGCCGAGGAGATGCCCGCCTCGGCGGTGGTCCGGCCGACGCCGACCCGCGCCCGCGATCCGCGGCGCCAGGAACGCCCCTGGATCCGAGTCGTCGCCCAACTGCGCTCGACCGCGTCCACGACCGACCGGCTTCTGGTCGTCGGCGAGCACGGGACCGGCAAGCGCGCCGCCCTGCGTGCCGCGGTCGCGGACTCCGATCGCGCATACCGCGAACTGGACTGCGCCACGGTCGACGAGGTCGGTCACGAGCAGTGGCTGGCCGATGCCCGTGCGCTGGTGGAGCATGTGGACGAACTCCTTGTCTTCGCCCACCTCGACGACCTCGACGACCGTACGTACCGAGCCCTCGCGACGATTCTGGACCGGGCGCCGCGCATCGACGGATCCGACCTGCGGCTCGCGGCCACGGTCTCGGCCGCCGCATTCCACAACGACCTGCTGCCGCGCGCGATCCTCGACCAGTTCCCGCCGCTCACCTTCGAGATTCCTCCCCTCCGCAAGCGCACCGACGACGCCCTGGCCCGGCTGGTCGACCAGGGAGTGGGCATGCCGAGGCTCTCGCACGAGGTGATCCAGGCGGTCCAGCGCCACCCATGGCCCGGAAACCACCGCCAACTGGAGGAGTTCCGGCGCTGGTTGACCCGCCAGAACCGGCCGGTCGTCACGGCGGCGGACCTGCCGCCCGCCTGGCTCCACGAGGTCACCCGCGGCCACCTGACCGCCATGCAGACCGCGGAGTCGGACGCCATCGCGACCGCACTGCGCGAGCACGGCGGCAACAAGGCGGCTGCCGCGACGGCACTCGGGATCTCTCGCTCCTCGCTCTACCGGAAGCTGCGCGAGTACCGACTGCGCTGACGCACCCGGTGACGCCCACCGTCAGAGAGGCGTCGACCGCGCAGACCCGGCGTTCGCACGTGATGCCCGGGACCGGCGCACAGCGTGCTACTCCCGGACGACAGCGGTTAGTACCGCAGGACGAACGAGGGTGATCGGGTCGGCATCGTGGTGCCGTCGGCGGCGGTCGCGGCACACCTAGCGTTCTTGGCAGGGCAGCCGGGATCCCCGGCGCGCCCGGTCGAGATCGTGGAGGGAAACCCGCCGATGATAGAGATCCATCACGTCGTCAAACGCTACGGCGACAAGACGGCTGTCGACGACCTGGACTTCACCGTCGAGCCGGGTGTGGTGACGGGCTTCCTCGGCCCGAACGGGGCGGGAAAGTCCACGACCATGCGCATGATCATCGGCCTCGACGCGCCCACCAGCGGCCATGTGACGGTCAACGGCAAGCAGTACGCCCAGCACACCGCACCGCTCCAGGAGGTCGGCGCGCTGTTGGAGGCCAGGTCCGTCCACCCCGGCCGCTCCGCCTACAGCCACCTGCTCTCCCTCGCGTACACCCATGGCATTCCGCGCCGCCGGGTGGGCGAGGTGATCGAACTCGCCGGCCTCGGCAAGGTCGCCAAGAAGCGGGCCGGCTCCTTCTCGTTGGGCATGGGACAACGCCTGGGCATCGCGGCGGCACTGTTGGGCGACCCGCAGACGGTGATGCTGGACGAGCCGGTCAACGGCCTCGACCCGGAGGGCGTGCTGTGGATCCGCAACCTCCTCAAGGGCCTGGCAGCCGAAGGACGCACCGTCTTCGTGTCCTCGCACCTGATGAGCGAGATGGCGCTGACGGCGACCAACCTCGTCATCGTCGGCCGGGGCAGGCTGCTCGCCGACACGACGGTGGCGTCCTTCGTCGAGCAGGCGGGCGGCGAGAGCGTGAAGGTCGTCAGCTCCGACCCGGAGCGGCTGCGCGCGCTGCTGGCCGGGCCCGACGTCACCGTCACCGGCGAGATCGGCACCGAGACCCTGCAGGTGTCGGGGCTGAGCGCCCGCGAGATCGGCAGCCTGGCCGCCGACGCGGGCATCGCCGTCTACGACCTCACCCAGCAGGCGGTCTCCCTTGAGGAGGCGTTCATGGCCCTGACCCATGACGCCGTCGAGTACCGCAGCAGCACCGACACGGAAACGAAGGGGAGTGTCGCGGCATGACCAGCGTCCAGACCACATCCATTCCCGCGGCGGACACGACCGCGAACCCCCGCTACAAGGTGACCTTCCCCAGAGTGCTGCGCTCGGAATGGTCGAAGTTCCTCTCCCTGCGGTCGAGTTGGATCACTCTCGCGTTGGCCGTGCTGGCCACGGTAGTCATCGGCATGGTGGCGGCCTACCGCTACGACCCGGTCCACGCCGACCAGCACGACGCGGTCGCGCTGTCACTGGACGGCATCACCCTGGCCCAGCTCGTGGTGGGTGTCCTGGGTGTGCTGGCAACAGCCGGGGAGTACACCACCGGCATGATCCGCTCCACGTTCGCCGCGGTGCCCCATCGCCTGCCGGTCCTCTGGTCCAAGTGCCTGATCTACTTCGGCGTGGTGTTCGTGGTCGGGGCGGCGGGTGCGGTCGCCTCCTTCCTGGCGGGTGCGGGCTTTCTGTCCGGCAAGCCGATCGCACTGACCTTGTCGGACGCCGGCGTGCTGCGCTGCCTGTTCGGTGCCGCCCTCTACCTGGCGCTGGTGGCCGTACTGGGCGCGGGACTGGGCATACTGGTGCGCTCGGCGGCGGGCGGCATCTGTCTGCTGGTCGGTGCGCTGATGCTGATGCCGGTCTTCCTCGACCTGCTCCCCAGCAACTGGAAGACGGACGTGACCCCGTACCTGCCGGCCAACGCTGGCCAGTCGGTCTTCACCCTGCACACGGACAGTACGATGCTCAGCCCCGGTACGGGCCTGTTGGTCCTGCTCGGCTGGGTGACGGCGGTGCTGGTGGGCGCGGCGTACCGTGTGAAGCATTCCGACAGCTGACCGGCGTATCGGACGGCATCCCTGATCCACCGACCCTGCGCGAGGCCGCACCATGAACCCCGTAGCCGAACCCGTGTGGGACCAGCCGCTGGCCAGTAGCTGGATCCGCCTGCGCTCCGCCGACCGGGCCCGTCCGCAGGTACTGGACTCGCTGCTCGCGGCGGGCGTCCTGGCCGCCGCGATCGCCGACCTCTTCGAGCAGGAGGAGCGCGGCCTGTTCGGGGTGCAGGGAGTGCCGGCCTGGGTGGTCGTCATCAACGCGGCGGCGCTGGCGCTGCCCTTGGTGTGGCGTCGGCGCGCCCCGCTCGCGGTCTTCGGCGTCGTGCTGGGGGTCTGCGCGGCGCAGTGGGCGGCGGGACTGGCGCTGCGCAGCGACCTCAGCCTGATGATTGCCCTGTACGGGGCCGGTCGCTACGCCTCGCCGCGCGCGCTGCGGAACATCGCGATCGCCACGGCGCCGGTGTGCGCACTGCTGGCCTTCCGGGTCCAGCCGCTGGACTCTCAGCCGTGGGTGTCCCTGTTCTTCGTGCTGTGCGCGGCCACCGCGGCGTCGGCCCTCGGCCTGGCC
>NZ_JAWOAI010000027.1:0-36746 GCF_033194735.1 Streptomyces sp. W16 | reverse complement strand
CGGCCCGCGGCGCCGGCGGTCGCGGTACGCCGGCGCCCGGCCCGAGTTCGTGGCGGAGCCGGCTGTACCGCTGGGACATGAAGGCGTCGCCGTACGCGTTCATCTCCCCGTTCTTCATCATCTTCGGCGCCTTCGGCCTCATCCCGCTCCTCTACACGGGCTGGTACTCGCTGCACAACGTGCAGTTGTCGTCGCTGGACCACAAGTCGTGGGCGGGCCTGGACAATTACCGGAACCTGCTGTCCTCGGACTTCTTCTGGAACGCCCTGAAGAACACGTTCACCATCGGTCTGATCTCCACCGTGCCGCAGCTGTTGATGGCGATCGGGATCGCGCATCTGCTCAACTACCGGCTGCGCGGCTCGACCGTGTGGCGGGTCGTGATGCTCACTCCGTACGCCACCTCGGTGGCCGCGGCGACCCTCGTCTTCACGCTGCTGTATTCGTGGGACGGCGGCATGGTCAACTGGCTGCTGCACTTCGTCGGCGCCGAAGCCGTCAACTGGCGTGAGTCCACGTGGGGTTCGCAGTTCGCGGTGTCGTCGATCGTGATCTGGCGGTGGACGGGTTACAACGCGCTGATCTATCTGGCGGCGATGCAGGCGATACCCGCCGACCTCTACGAGTCGGCGGCGATCGACGGCGCCAACCGCTGGCAGCAGTTCCGCCACGTGACGGTCCCTCAGCTCAGGCCCACGATCCTGTTCACGGTGGTCGTCTCCACCATCGGCGCGACCCAACTCTTCGGCGAGCCCCTGCTGTTCGGCGGGGTCAGCGGTTCGAAGGGCGGCTCCGAGCACCAGTACCAGACGCTCGGTCTGTACATGTACGACCAGGGCTGGATCATCGGCAACCTCGGCAAGGCGTCCGCGATCGCCTGGTCGATGTTCCTGATCCTGCTGATCGTCGCCGCGATCAACCTGCTGTTCACCCGACGGCTGAGGAAGTCCCAATGACAACCAGTGAATTGACACTCCCTCAGGATCACGTGCCCGCACCGGCGGCACGCGCCCCGCGCCGCCGGGTGATGGGCGCGGGCAAGCAGATGCACGCGGGCCCGCTGACCTACGTCGTCCTGGTCGTCTTCGCGCTGGTCTCGCTGGCCCCGCTGGTGTGGACGGCGATGGCGGCCTCGCGCAACAACACGCGGCTCGCCCAGACCCCGCCGCCGCTGTGGTTCGGCGGGAACCTGTTCAAGAACCTCCAGACGGCCTGGGACCAGGCCGGCATGGGCACCGCGATGTTCAACTCCACGGTCGTCGCGGGCACCATCACCATCGGCACGGTGCTGTTCTCCACCCTCGCGGGCTTCGCCTTCGCCAAACTGAAGTTCAGGTTCTCCAGCACACTGCTCCTCCTCACCATCGGCACGATGATGATCCCGCCCCAACTGGCCGTCGTACCGCTGTACTTGTGGATGGCGGACCTGCACTGGTCGAACCATCTGCAGACGGTCATCCTGCCGACCCTGGTCAGCGCGTTCGGTACGTTCTTCATGCGCCAGTACCTGGTCCAGGCGCTGCCGACGGAGCTGATCGAGGCCGCTCGGGTGGACGGCGCGAGCAGCCTCCGCGTGGTCTGGCACGTGGTCTTCCCGGCGGCACGCCCCGCGATGGCGGTGCTCGGCCTCCTGACCTTCGTGATGGCCTGGAACGACTTCCTCTGGCCGATCATCGCCCTCAACCAGCAGAACCCCACCGTCCAGGTCGCCCTGAACTCGCTCGGCACCGGCTACATCCCCGACCAGTCGGTGATCATGGCGGGCGCACTGCTCGGCACGCTGCCGCTGCTGATCGCCTTCCTGCTCTTCGGCAAGCAGATCGTGGGCGGGATCATGCAGGGCGCGGTCAAGGGCTGACGCCCGATCCGGGGCCGGGCACAGCAGGCCCGGCCCCTTCCTCCTCCTACTCATTGGTCTCCACGACCCCTTATGGGAGCGCTTCCATGCCTGAGCCCGTGACCCCCGTGACCTTTCCTCCCGCCTTCCTCTGGGGCGCCGCGACCTCCGCTTACCAGATCGAGGGGGCGGTGCGGGAGGACGGCCGTACGCCCTCGATCTGGGACACCTTCAGCCATACGCCGGGCCGTACGGCCGGTGGTGAGCACGGTGACATCGCTGTCGACCACTACCACCGCTACCGCGACGACGTGGCGCTGATGGCGGACCTGGGCCTGGCGGCGTACCGCTTCTCGGTCTCCTGGTCACGGGTGCAGCCGACCGGCCGGGGCCCGGCGGTCCAGGTGGGCCTGGACTTCTACCGCCGCCTGGTCGACGAGCTGCTGGCGGTCGGCATCAAGCCCGCCCTCACCCTCTACCACTGGGACCTGCCGCAGGAGTTGGAGGACGCGGGCGGCTGGCCGGAGCGCGACACGGCGTACCGCTTCGCCGAGTACGCGCAGATCGTGGGCGAGGCGCTGGGCGACCGCGTGGAGCAGTGGATCACGCTCAACGAGCCGTGGTGCAGCGCGTTCCTGGGCTACGGCTCGGGGGTGCACGCGCCGGGCCGTACCGACGCGGGCGCTTCGCTTCGTGCGGCCCATCACCTCAACTTGGCGCACGGGCTGGCGACTTCGGCGTTGCGGGCGTCGATGCCGGCCCGGAACTCCGTGGCGGTGAGCCTCAACTCGTCGGTCGTCAGGCCTGCTTCACAGTCACCGGCAGACCTGGCGGCGGCCCGGAAGATCGACGACCTGGCGAACGGGGTGTTCCACGGTCCGATGCTGCACGGGTCGTATCCGCAGTCGCTGTTCGAGGCGACGAGGTCGATCACGGACTGGTCGTACGTCCTCGACGGCGATCTGACGCTGATTCACCAACCGTTGGACGCACTGGGGTTGAACTACTACACGCCGACGCTGGTCGCGGGAGCGGAACCGGCCGGCCCGGCCCCGCGCGCCGACGGCCATGGCGCGAGCGCGTACTCCCCCTGGCCGGGCGCGGACGACGTGGCGTTCCTCCAAACGCCGGGCGAGCGCACGGAGATGGGCTGGACGATCGACCCGACGGGCCTGTACGACCTGATCATGCGGTACACGAGGGAGGCCCCGGGTCTCCCGCTGTACGTCACGGAGAACGGCGCGGCCTACGACGACAAGCCGGACCCGGAGGGGCGGGTCCACGACCCCGAGCGGATCGCGTACCTGCACGGCCACCTGTCGGCCGTACGGCGGGCCATCGCGGACGGCGCGGACGTACGCGGCTACTACCTCTGGTCCCTGATGGACAACTTCGAGTGGGCGTACGGCTACGAGAAGCGGTTCGGGGCGGTGTACGTGGACTACGCGACGCTGGAGCGGACGCCGAAGTCGAGCGCACGGTGGTACGGGGAGGCGGCGCGGACCGGCGTACTGCCGACGGCGGGCGAAGCCTGAGCGACGGGGGACTCCGGGGGACGGGGCGCGGCACGCCTAGGGGACGTGCCGCGCCCCGGCGGGGTTGTCGAGGCCCGCGGTTCCTCGTCCATGTCACCGGTTCCCCAGCTCGAACCAGGTCGCTTTGCCCCGGCCCGGCCCGTGCGCGCACACGCCCCAGGCGTCGGCGCCGTATGCGATGAGCTGTATGCCGCGACCGTCCTCGTCGGTGGTCTCCGGGGTACGGCAGGTGGGGAGGCCCGGGGCCTCGTCGTGGACCAGGACGCGGAAGCTGTGGGGGTCGGACCAACCTGCGTAGAGGGTTACGGGGGTTAGGTTGCCCTCCAGCTTGCAGGCATTGATGGCGTTGGTGACGGCTTCTGAGGTCAACAGCAGGGCTGTGTCCGTGAGTTCGGGGCGGTGGGAGGTGGCGAGGAGGGTGCGGACCGTTTCGCGGGCGGTGCGGACCCAGGCGGGGTGGGGCGGGAAGACGAGGGAGACGTCGGTGGGGGGTGGGGGGTCGTCGGCCATGGGCGGGGCTCCTTCAGCATCGGGTGCGCTCACGCGGTGACCAGGTCCGGGTCCTCCTTGCCAAGTGGCTTGAGGGCGGGGGTACTTCCGGGTGGCGCGGGGCGATCGGGACGCCTTCGAAGCTAGGGTCACTCATGGGAAAGTTACAACTGTGTCCTCCATTTTTCCCCCTCAAGGGTGACGTCCCCCGTGGGCGGTGGACGCTCGCGCCGGCCACGCGGCACACTGCGCACCGGCCACACGGAGGACCGCATGCCACCAAGGACGAACCCCAGCGAACGCCAACGCCGTCTGGGTGCGGAGTTGCGCAAGTTGCGTATGCGCGCCCGGATGCCGGGTGACGCCGCCGCGGAACTGATCGAGGCCGACCGCACCAGGATCAGCCACATCGAGACCGGCCGCGTCGATGTCCCTCGCAACGGCCTCTACAAGCTGCTCCGCGCCTACGGCTGCCCCGACGGAACCTACTTCGAGGGCCTGATGGAGATGGCCCAGGAGCGGGGCAAGGGCTGGTGGGGCGAGTTCGGCGACACGATCGGGCCAGCAGCCCGCGATCTGGCCGAACTCGAAGCACGTTCGACGGCGCTGCGCACACACGAGCCACTGGTCATCCCCGGAATGCTCCAGACCGAGGAGTACGCCCGCGCCGTGCTCGAAGCCACGGAGGGCGACCCCCAACGCACCGACCGATACGCCCAGTTCCGCATGGCGAGGCAGCGCGTACTGACCGGCCCGCATCCCGTGACATACCTCGCCGTCATCCATGAAGCCGCGCTCCACACCCGAGTGGGCGGACCAGCGGTCATGCGCAGGCAACTACTGCGGCTGATGGAGGTCTCTCGGCTGCCCAACGTGACCGTGCAGGTGTACCCGTTCGAAGCGGGCATCTACTCCGCACACACCCAGTCGTTCGTCATCTACGGCGGTGCGACCCCCGAACTGGACACGGTCTACCTGGAGCAGCCGACAGAGTCCCTCTTCCTGCGGGATGGAGAACACCTAGACAAGTACGTGAAGATGTTCGAGCGGCTCACGAAACTGGCGTTGGCGCCGGTCGACCCGGTGGCCGCGCCGGAGTCGCACGAGTCACGGGACTCACTGAGCCTCATCCAGCACGTGATGTACGCCCTCTGAAAGGAACCGCCATGCCCCGACTCGCCTGGCAGAAGTCGTCGTTCAGCACGGGCGGCGAGGGCAACTGCATGGAACTTGCGGCAGCGGCAACCGGCACCCACATCCACCTCCGCGAGAGCGACCACCCCCACCACATCGCCACGCTCCCGCCCCACACCCTCGCCGCCCTCCTCCACACGGTGAAGTCCCTGCCTCCCTTGCCAAGCGCTAAATAAAGTGATTCATTCGCTACGCAAGTGAATGGATACACGCCAAGCACGGGGAGATGTCCGTGGCCGCTGTCACCCTGGGCAGGGAGCCGATCACCGTCGAGCAGTTCGTCGCGGTCGCCCGTCACAGCGCGCGGGTCGAGTTCGACGCGACCTACGTCGACCGGGTCCGCAAGTCCCGTGCACTGGTCGAGCGATTCCTCGCCGAGAACCGCCTGGTCTACGGCGTCACCACCGGCTTCGGCGACAACGTCACCGAGGTCATCGACCCGGCGGACGCCGAGCAGCTCCAGCGCAACATCGTGCGCTCGCACGCCGTGTCCGTAGGCGAACCCCTGCCCACCGAGATCGTCCGAGCCATCGCGCTCATGGAACTGGTCGGCCTCGGCGAGGGCTACTCCGGCATCCGCTTCGAAACCCTTGAACTGATCCGCCGCATGCTCAACGCCGGCGTCACCCCCCACGTCCCCGGCGAGGGCTCCGTCGGCTACCTCGCCCCCGAGGCCCACATGGCCCTCGTACTCCTGGGCGAGGGCCGGGCGTCCTACGACGGCCAACTCCTCCCCGGCGCCGAGGCGTTGGCCCGCATCGGGGAGCAACCCACCCGGCTCGCCTGCAAGGAAGGGCTGTCGCTGACGAACGGCACACACTCGGTCACCGCGATAGCCGTCCTCGCCGCCCATGACGCCGGCCTCGCGGCAACCACGGCCGACGTGGCGGCGAGCCTGTCGGTACAGGCCCTCAAGGGCACGGTCCGCGCCTACGACACCCGGCTGCAGGCACGCAAGCGGCACCCCGAACAGGCAGCCGTCGCCGAGAACCTACGACGGCTCACCGCATCCAGCGCGATCAGCACCGAGTTCCTCGACCACCGCCTCCAGGACAGCCTCTCCCTGCGCGCCGTCCCCCAGATCCACGGCGGTGCGAAGCGGGCGCTCGCACAGGCCCGGGAGGTCATCGTCGAGGAACTGCACTCCGTGGGCGACAACCCGGTCATCCACCCCGAGGGCGAGGACGGGGTCGCGCTGAGCGGGGCCAACTGCGACAGCACCTACGTCGGCATCCAGGCCGACACCATGGTCAATGCGATGACAGTCCTCGCCAAGATCTCCGAACGCCGCACCGACCGCATGGTCAACAGCAACTTCAGCGAACTGCCCGCCTTCCTGGTTCGGCAGCAGCCGGGGCTCAACAGCGGCTACATGATCGCCCAATACACGGCCGCGGCACTGACGATGGAGCTGCGGAGCATGGCAGCACCGGCTTCCGCCGACACCATCACCACCTCCGCCAACCAGGAAGACGCGGTCAGCAACGCCTACTTGGCGGCCCTGAAGGCCTACCGCGCGGCCCGCAAACTCGCCTACGTCGTCGCGATCGAGCTGATGTGCGCGACCCAGGCCCTCGATCTGCTCGCTCCGCTCACACCCTCCCCGGCGGCGGAGGCCCTGTGCGCGAGAATCCGGGAGACCGTACCGACCGTCGACGAGGACCGGGTCTTCCACAAGGACATCGAGCACATCGCCGAACTGGTGCGGAGCGGTGAGGTGTTGGGGGTCGTGGAGGGCTCGGTTGGGGCGCTGCACCGCTGACGGTTCTTGCGGGTCGGGGTCTCGACGCGGTGTCGACGACAGATGGGGTGCACGGCGTCAAGGGTGGCGGCCGGGCCGATCCAAACAGCACACGCGGACTCCGCGACTCCGACGCATACGCCGATGTCGGGTACGCGGGGAGGCGGCTTGGAGCGGGGTGTTGTCTTCGGTGGGCGGCAGCTGACCAACTGGAGGCAGGGGAACCGGGCGCAGCACATCATGCCGCCCTGGTGCCGCAAGAACCCGAAGATCAGCAAGTTGCTGCCGCTTCTCCACCGGCACGGCCTGCCCTCTAACGACTTCGCGCCCATTCACACCACCGGCAAGTTGGTCCGGCTCGCCAGTGACCGCCTCCGACTGGTCTTCACCGAGCGCGACAGCGACTACCGGGGCGTCTATCACCTCGCCGGCGTACCCACGGAGGACCGACATCCAGCCCCACAGCGAGCGTGCCACTGGATATGGCTACTGCAAGGAGCACCGCAAGCTTTTGCCAGTCGTGATCCCCTTTTTCACTCCCTAAGGCTACCGCGAGGACCAAGTTAGCCCACCACCAGTCGCGGCACCCCCGAGCCCTACGGGCCAATCGCTCTCTTCAATGCCTGCACATGAGGATTTCCGGCGAGCGACGGGTATTCGGATACAACTCGCTCCAACTCTCCACGGATAAATCCACCTCCAGCCGCGACAAATTCGTCGACCGCACAGAGCACTTCGCATTCCAGATAGCTAGGAATCATACGAAGGGATCCACGCTTTCGATCCAGCTCGAAATCGATGGACTCATCATTCTCTGTAAAATCGATCCTACCGAGCCCTTCACCGCCCTGAGCGAAGAGCATCACCTGCCGAACGCAGTAAATTGCATCAAATAGCGGCACCCACCCCCACGGCGGGCTGATATCAACGCCGGCATGCGACAGACGCAAGGCCCCCAAGAAGTAGTACCACCTCAAGTCAGCTCGTGACACGGCCGCCAAGTCGTCGCCGCGCACATTCTCTCGACCATGGCTCGAATACTCCGTACCCGAACCAAAAGATATATCCATTTGCACTCACTTCACCGGGAAGGCGTTCCGGACATAATTGAGGTCAGGGTCGTAGTAGACGCGGAGCGTATAGAGCGACGTCCCCCTCGTGTCCCGCATTTTCCCAACCGGCTCCTCATAGGTGAATTCCTTTACTATGCCATCCTTATTTCCCGTGTTCCGGTTGATCCTACCGCGCCTCAGCACATCTTTGATGAGCGCCGCACGTGATGCCGGAGTGGTCTCGGGCAGCCACTCCGTCTTGGACGTGTCATTCGACCACATACCCTCGGGTGTGTGACCGTTAACGATGTGCGTATCGTTGATGGTTACGTTGTCGTAGACATCGCCACTACCGGAACTTCCCGACGCGGAATTACCCTTCGCTTCTCTGAGTGCCTTCCCCAGCCCATCGTTGATACGCCCGATACCGTCCGACGCGCCGACCGCCCCGACGCCGACCAGCGTCACACCACCGGCGATAGCAGGGGCGCCGGCAAAGCAGCCGACGAGGGTGACGCAGAGGGCGGCGCCTCCGATGACCGCGTCGCCGCCGAAGCCCATCAGGAACATGCTCCCGATGAGCTCTCCCCCGCCCCGCCAGACGTCAGGCTGATTGAAGATCGCCGACCCGTAGTCGACGACGGTGTTGGCGGCGTCGGACAGCCAGCCCCACTTGGAGCCGCCGCTCTTCTTGGTGGTGGTCTTTCCGGTGCTGGTCGTGCTGGCCGTACCGCCGCCTGAGAAGGCGCTCCCGCCAGTGGGGTCGGCCGTACCGTCCGGCATCGAAGCGCTGCAGTAGATGTCGGGGTCGCTGCACTTGTCCCCTGCGTGGCCGCACTTGAGGCCGCCGCACGGGTCGGTGCCTGCCGGATCGGAGAGGGTGACGGGATCGTTGTCGCTGTAGGTGTAGCCGTTGAGTGATTGCGGCTCGGCCAGGTTGAGGACCGGATCGACGCTGATGAAGCGGCCGGTGACCGGGTCGTATTCGCGGGCGCCGAGGTGGGTGAGGCCTGTCGAGGAGTCCGTGGAGGCGCCGAGGAATGCCTTGTCGTCCGGCCAGGTGCCCGTACCGCCCGAGCGCGGGGCGCCGAACGGGGTCATGTACCGCTTGGTGACCGCCTGAGTGGTCGCGTCGACGGTGAGGCTGCTGGTGCCGTGCTGGTCGTCGGCGAGCCAACTAAGGGTCTGGGTGCCGGTCTTGTTGGTGCGGAGTGCGATGACCTGGCCGCCGGAGCTGTAGTACCGCTGCGCCCAGTACTTGGCGGTGGACGTGGACGTGTCGAGGTGGACCTCTGTGCCGTCGTCCAGGTAGAGGACACTCTCCCCGCTCGCGTTGCGGCGGATCAGCAGGGTGCCGTCAGCGTCGTAGACATGGCTGGTAGTGCTCTTGGTGGTACCGGTGCTGGACTTCTCGGTGAGGTTGTCGAGTTGGCCCTCGGGAGTCCAGGTGAGGCTCTGGGTGTCGGTGCCGTTGGGGCGGCCGGTGGTGTTGCCGGACGAGTCGTAGGCGTAGGTGGCGGTGACTCCCGTGCACGAGGTCGCCGTGGTGGTCGCCGTCAGGGCGTGCGGCTTGCTGGTGCTGTAGCAGTAGGTCTTGGCAGTGCTACCGGCTGACGTGTGGGTGGTCTCGGTGGAACGCAGGCCACTGTCCGTGTAGCTGTACGAGGTCCAGTAGGGCGATGCGCCGCCGAGGTTCGTGGTGGTGCGGCCGGAGGCAGAGCAGTCGGCGGTGACGGGGGTCCAGGCCTCGGTCAGGCGCTGGTGGCCGTCGTAGGTGAAGCACTGGTAGTCGGCCGCGGCGGTGCCGCCGAGGGTGGTGGGGTCGGTGATGGAGGTGACGTCGCCCGCGTCGTCGTAGGCGTAATTCAGTTCCTGCAGTTCGTAGTTGTGGGTCTGGTCGGTGACGGCCGACTGCTTGAGGCGGTCGGTGCCTTCCTCCCAGGCGTTGGTGATGTAGGCCTTCTTGGTGCCGGCGGCCGAGGAGGTGCCGAGGGTGAGCTGGTTGGTCTGGCCGGTGGCGGAGTAGCCGGCCCCGAGGAGGTAGCCGCTGGTGCCGCTGACGGCGGTGGGCAGGCCGACCGCGTCGTAGTCGATGTTGACGGTTTCCGCGGACAGGCCGCCGGCCGCGGGTTCGGAGATGTACTGCTGGGTTCCGCTGAGGTTGTAGTGCGTCGAGAAACTCGTCGTGGCCGCGATCGCTCCCGCACTGACCATCGGGTCGTTGGACGGCAGGACGAGTTGTGTGGTCGTGGGCCGGTTCAGGGTGTCGTAAGCGGTGACCTTCTTGGTGTAGGCCGTCCCGGACACCCCGCCCACATAGCGGGTCGACGAGTCCAACTGGCCCTTGAGCAGGGTGTCGTAGGCCCAGTGGGCGAGTTTGTTGGCGTCGGTCTTCGACGTCTGCCACTCGTCCGTCTTGCGGCCGAGTACGTCGTAGCCGTAGAGGAGCGTGGAGTTGCGGGAATCGGTGGTGGTCGCGATCTGGTCCAGGTCGGTGTACGAGGTGGTGGTCGTTCCCTCGTCCGGGTCCGTCGCCGTGAGCTGGCGGCCGAACAGGTCATAGGTGTATGACCACTTGGTGTTGTCCGGGCCGGTGACGGTGTCGGGCTTGCTGTCGCGGGTGTAGCTGTACTTCGTCTTGGTGGAGGCGGCGCCGACGCCCGCGCCGTAGTCGGTGTCGGCCGGGTCGGTGCCCGCGTAGTCGCGGCGTTCGGTGGTGCGGCCGAAGACGTCGGTGATGGTGCGTACCGCGGAGCCGCCCGCGAGGGCGGTGGTGGCGGTGGAGTCACCGGTGTAACTGGTGGTCGTGGACCACTTCTTGACGCCGTAGACGTACAGCGTGCTGGTGGTCGGACGCTCGGCTCCGTCGAAGACGATGTCGGTCTGCTTGGGTGCCCCGCCGTAGACGGCCTGCGCGTATGCGCCGGAGGGCGTGGCGGAGGAGTCGAAGACGTCGGCGTACGTCTCGTAGGCCAGGCCTCGGCTGTCGTAGCGGGTGTCGGTCAGCAGCCGGCCCCCGTTCGCCGTCGGGGACTGGGTCTGAAGTGGCCGCAGCAGCGAGTCGTAGATCGTGTAGCTGGTGTTGTAGACGCCATCGCCGCGGATGGACGAGGTGGAGACCCACGGTGTGGCGCTATTGGTGACGGAGTAGGCGTACGTGTAGTTGGGGCCGTATGCGTCGGCGCGCGAGCGGTTGGGCAGCCAGACGGCCGTCGCTCGGCCCAAGGCGTCGTACGTGGACTCGGTCAACTTGGTGTTGACGTCATAGGACATCACGACGGAGCCGCGGGCGTAGTCGAGGTACGTGTAGCTCTTCTGGCTCTTGGGGTTGGTGATCGTGATCTTGGTCACCGGCCCGGTGGTGGTCGGGGTGTAGGCCGTGGTGGTGACGTCGCCCGTCGTGTCGGTCGCGGTCAGGGAGCGGCCCAGGGTGTCGTAGGTGCCCTTGGAGACCGTCTGCCAGGAGGTCGGGTACCGCTCGCCACTGGTGGCCGTCGCCGGGTACGCGGAGGCGCGGCCGGTCCAGGTGGCGTCGCCCAGAGTCGGTGTCTGTGAGGCCGTCCAGGCCGTCGCGGTGGCGCTGTCGTAGACCGTGGCCGTGTCGGAGAGCACGTCCCCGCGACTGGCGAACGAGGTGGGAAGGCTCAGGTCGGTCTCGGTGGTGGTGCAGGCGCGGCCGACCACCCGGGTGCGGGAGACCAGGGAGTTGATGCCGAGGCTGTCGTTGCGGGCGTACCAGGTGCGGGTACAGGTCTCGTCACCGGTGACGGCCGTGTCGCCCGCGTCGTAGACGGCGGTGGGCATGCCGTAGCTGTCGTACGTGGTCGTCGCACTGCGGGTTCGCCAGGCAGAGGCCGCCGTCAGGTAGGTCGAGGTCTGGGTCTTGTACGTGCGGATGAAGTAGGCCTCGATGTTGGCGTACGACTTCTGCTGGCTGGCGGTCAGTTGGGACCAGGGGTCGTTGACCGTGACCGACACGGGAGTAGTGCCGTTGTAGGTGATCTGCTCACGGGTGAAGCCCGAGAAGCGGTCGTAGTCGGTCTGGTCCGGCACGGTCAGGCCCGTGAAGCCGACGCCGGGGACGGACACGGAACGGGTCGTACCGTCCTTCTTTTTGTCGCCGTCCATGCCCTGGAGGTAGACGGACACAGTCTTGGACTGGGTGGTGCCGGCCGCGCCCTTGACGGAGGTGACCGTGCGGTAGCCGCGCCAGTCGGACCAGGTGCGTTCGTCGGCCGGGGTCAGCGGGTCGTTGGAGTAGTGCCAGGCCGGGCCGGAGTAGCTGTAGTGGTTCTCCGTCGTCTGGCCGTACCCGGTGGGGTCGGAGGTGATGACGTCCAGCACGCGGTACTTGTTGAACCAGTCCAGGGTGGCTTCGACGGCGCCGTTCTTGTGCCAGTAGATCGGGTAGCAGCTCATCGTGTCGTTGTCCTCGGACGACGGCATGTTCGAGCCCGCCACGCACTCCGGGTCCGACAGCGTCACGCTGGTGATCGCGCCGGTCTCGGAGACGATGCCCGTGATGCGGGGCCGGTTCAGCGGCAGGATGTTGTCGGAGGACGAGTCGACCCGGTTGGGCCTCATCTGGTAGGTGAACGTCACCGGGTCCAGGGCGATGGCGGTGCCGTTCTTGCCGGTGTGCCGGACGCTCGCCAAGGTGAGGGTCTTGTCGGCGCCCTTCCCGATGTCGCCGGGGTCCAGGAACTGCTGGGTGAGCCCCCAGGAGTCAACTGCCGTGTAGGCACTCGTGGTTGCCGACCAGGCGAGGGTATTGACGCCGGTCAGTCGCTTACGGGTGAAGAACGACGGGCCGCTCGCGTTGCAGTCCGCGCCGGACGCGCAGACCGAGTCGAACGGCACGTCGGGCCAGTTGGAGGCGGTCGAGGACGTCAGCGAGGAGCAGTCGGACGCGGTGCACCGTTCGTCGTAGTCGAAGGTGACCTCGTCCGAGGCGGTGCCGGTGAACAGCGTGTCCTTGTTCTGACCGTAGAGGATCTTGGTCAGGTAACCGCCCCTCGTGTACTGGGCGGTGCCGGTGGTCGCGCCGTTCTTCGCGTAGTAGTTGGTTTCGGGCGTGTACCAGTACGACATCGCGTTGCCGTGCGGATCCACGACGTAGTCCAGGTTCCAGCGCCAGGCCTGGTTCAGCGCGCGGCCGGCGAAGGTGGTGCCGTCGGCGTATCCCGGCTCGCCGGAGTCGTCGCCGAACACCGGTGCCGTCCATACGGAGTTGGTGCGCTGGGTGTCCGCGCCGGGCAGCTTGTTCTGGCCGAAGACGTACTTCGTGCCCGCGCCCGTGGTGACCGTCCAGTACTCGCCCGCGCCGTCGATACCGGCGTCGCCCTCGTCGCCGTTGTCGGCACCGGTGGAATGGGTGACCGTGGAGGCGTCGTCGTCCTTGAGCCGCCAGACGCCCTTGGTGTCGTCCTTGACGAGCTCGGTCGACTTGCCGTTCAGCACCAGCGAGGCGTTGTCGTACTTCCAGCACTCGTCGTACTTGCCGTCCTGGCCGTCGTCGTCGCACGAGCCGTAGGACCGCTCGACGTAGGAGGACCCGACGTCCTCGAAGCCCTCACCGACCTGCGTCCCCTGGTTGTTCGTCGACGCCGTCCTGCCGTCCACGCTTCCGGAGTCGTACGACAGCGAAAGGTCGGGGGCCGGGCCGGCGGCGGACGGCGGAGTGCTCAACGGGTACGACCAGGTGAACGCGCCCGATGCGCTGCCCGCCTCCCAGCTGGACGACGCCGAAAGCTTGCTGGCCGCGTAGTTGCCGGAGCCGGAGGCGGATTCCCCGGTGGCGGCGGTCGCGGCCAGCACGGTCGCCGAGGAGGTGGCGGCCGACAGGGAGGTCTGCGATGTCCGGCCCGTGTCGCCGGTCGCTCCCAGACCGACCTTTGCCGTCAGTGTCTGCCCGCCGGTGTCGTTGCGTGAGTCGAGCGGTATCTGGGTCCGGCAGCCGGCCTTCCGCGGGGTGGTCAGGGCGCAGGCGGGGAGTTGGACCACGCGCAGGCGGCCCGACCAGTCGCCGCCGTAGGCCGACGCGAACGCCGAGTAGTCGACGGTCAGTTGGGCGGAACCCGGCTCGGTGGCCGCCGCGGTCAGCAGTACGCCCTTGATGCCGGCGTCCTTCGCCTGCTGCTGTCCGAGGACCCGCACCTGCACCTGACCGGTCGCGGTGTCGGTCCCCTTGGCCGGGGCGACCGTGACGGGCAGTCCTCCGGCGGTCAGTTTCGCCGCCGCGCCCTGCCCGGGTATCCGCCCGGTCGTCGTGGCGGCGGTGGGCCAGGCGATGTGCTGTGGAGTGCGTGCTCGCTTCGCCTGGGCCGCGTTGGCGGCCCTGGTTCTCGCAACCTGGGCGCGGGCCTGCTTCGCGCCCAGGTCGGTGTTCGTCCGTACCTTGTCGACCCGCTGCTTGGGCACAACCGGCTTGCCCAGACCGCCGCTTGCGGCCTGGGCCACCGGCGCTGCCAGCCCGGCCGAGGCCATCAGGGCCATGGACAGCGCCGCCACCACCGGGGTCCGGCCGCGTTGTACGTTCCGGCCCGGTGCCTGGGCACGCCGTGGCGTCAACACACCGCGGATCAGGGCGCTGCGGATCCAGCGGGCTTTCATGCCGGAACTCATGACGGGACCTCCATGCGAGCAAGCCGGGTGGGACGACATGTGCCGGGTACGCGTCCCGGGACCGCTGCGCGGGCCACCCATGGACGCCAAATCGTTTGGAAACAAGGGGACTTGAGTGGATCAGTCCCCGACGGTGTCGATGATCTGCTGCTGGTCGGCCATGGCGCCGGCCCAGAGCCTGATGTCGGTGATCTTTCCTGGCAGGTAGTGCGCCCACGCCCCGCCGACATATCCCTCACCGGCCGCGAAGTCGTCGGATCCGGCCACCGCCGGGTAGGGATGGGGGGTGTCGGCGTCGTTCTCGTCGGGGCCGAGATAGAAGTGGACCGTGCCGGACGGGGCGTCGTACGTGCCGGTCATCCGTACCGGGCTGCCGAGTTCGGCGTTCTCGTCGGAGACCACGCCGGTGAAACTGCCGTCGCTGTTCAGTCGGCCGAAGTACCACTTGCCGACCGGGATCGTCGCGCCGGTGTCCAGATCGGTGCCGAACCTGGTCAACTGGTACCAGAAGCCCCAGGAGGATCCGTCCGCACCCCGTTGGCCGATGACCTGGGCCGTGTAGCCGACGGGCTTGGTCAACAGGGCGTCGCTGTCCATGTCGACCAAGGTGGTGGCGGTGAAAGAGGCCGTGTCGTCGATCACCGGCTTCGGGGTGGTGGCCGCGCCGCCCGTTCCGTTCAGGACGATTCCCTCACCGTCGAGGGAGGCCCCGCCGGAAAGCGTGAGCGTGCGGCCGTATCCGGAGGTGGAGTCCGCCAGTGTCGTACCGGTGGCATTGTCCGGGTTCCAGGCGCCCATCAGCTCTACGCCCGCATCGCCGTTGGCATCCTGGAGTGCGTCCTCCGTGGCGATCCCGTTCTCCTCCTGTGTCAAGTCCCGCTGCCAGATGGCTACTTCATCGATCCGGCCGCGCCAGTAGTTCACATAGCTGGGCGTGCCCGCAGCGAAGTTGGCCCGGCCGAACTGCAGGGTGCCGTCGGAGGCCTTGGCATCCGAGGTGGTGGGCAGCGCCACCGGCGAACCCTGCAAACGGCCGTTGACGTACAGGGAGATGGTGCGCGCAGTGGAGTTGTAGACGCCGGTGAGGTGCGTCCACGTCTTCAGCGGGACTCCGGCCGCGTCGGCGTTCGCGCCCAGGTACTTGCGGGCACCGTTCTCGTACCAGTTCCACAGGAACACCCACCGGTCGACGCCCGGCGAGTAGTACAGCGCGAACCCGGAGCCGTCGCTGCCGGTTTCCGACAGGACCGTCGGGTAGTCGGATGTGTCCGATACGTAGGCCCAGGCCGAGACGGTGAACGACGACTGGGTGTTGACCACCGGAGTGGCGGTGGCCGCGTACCCGGACTGGCGTGTGGTGTCGGAGGTGTCGTTCAGGAACAGGGACCGGTCGCCGTCGCCCCTGCGGGCCAGCGACGACCAGCCGGAGCCGGTTGTGTACAGAGTGGCCGGGTGCCTGGTTCCCTCCGTCGCCGTGTCCGCGGCGGTGGTCGCGCCGGAGCCCGGGGCCGCGTCGTCGAAGTGCCAGCGGCCGATCGCCGGTTCGCCCTCGGCGACGTTGAACTTCACGATCGCAGCCGGACCCCAACGCCCGGCGCTGTCCTCCGCCTTCACCTGCAGCTGCTGCGTGCCCGCCACCTGGGGAGCGATCCCCGCGGTGGGAGCGTTCCCGGAGATCGGCTTCGACCAGGCGGTGGAGCTGGCCAGCTTGTACTCGTAGGCGGTGTTGGTGTCACCGGAGGCCGGCGAGAAGGTGAACTGCCCCTGTACGCCCGGGCCGCCCCCGGGATCGCATGCGTTGGCGGTGCACGCGGAGTAGGGGCTTCCGCTCCCGAAGGTCACCGTGGGTTCCTTCGGGCCGGTGGTGTCCACCTTGAAGTAGCACCAGTCCTGGGTGGTCACCGTGCTGTGGGACTCCAGATAGCTGTCACCGCTGTCGTAGTACGAGCGGCTGAACACCGCGAACCGGTACAGGGTCCCCTCGGTCAGCGCGATCGGCGACGGATAGGTGAGCACGACGCCATTGCCGACGTAGCCGCTGGTGGGCCGTACCGGCTCGGTCGCCACCGACCAGGTACCGGCGCTGCTCTGCTGCTGGATGTAGAAGTGCGCGCGCAGGCTCGCCCCGCTGCCGCCGCCCGTCGCGGTCCACACCCTCGCGGTCAGGCTGGGGGCGGGACTGCCGATCACATCGGGGGTTTTGGAATCGTTCTCGCAGGTAACGCCGCCACTTTGCACGATGCCGGCCTTGGTCGGCACAGCGGGAAGCCCCACATAGGTCACCGACAGCACAGCGTCGTCCCGGAACCGCTTCCACGCACTGGTGTCCGTCTCGTCCCGGGCCTTCACCAACAGCGTCAGCCGGGAGAACTTGCCCGCCGCGAAGTTCCCCATCGTCGTGGTCAGGCTCGAACCGGTGAACTCGATCGGAGCCGCCGGCTGCGAGGGATCGCACAGCGAGCTCCGGCCCGCCGAGACGTTGGCGGTCGCCATCGTCCCCAGGTTGTTGGGGCGAGTGGCCCAAGTGGTGGACGACGAGATGTTGCTGGTGCGCTCCAGATCGACCCAGCGCGGATCGCACGTGAACGACCAGCTCTCGGTGGCCCTGAACGTCGCGGACAGCACCTTCTTGCCCGCCAGACCGCTCGGCGAGAACTGGAAGTACAGCCGCTCGGTGTAGCCGGGACCGCAGTAGTACCCGTTCCACGAGGAGCAGTGGCCCGTGCCCTTTCCCTCGTTGTTACTGCCGTTGCTCCAGTTGAAGTCGGAGACACCGTCCGAGCGCAGATAGGTGTGGGCCGTCTGGTCCAGGCCGACGCTGGGGTCGATGTAGACCGGGAACGCGCCACTGTCGGTGTTGCCCAGCAGAGTCGCGTCCGGCACCACTGCCAGCGAGTCCGAACCGACCTGCACGGGCAGCACCGCCGACGCGTCGCCGTCGCCCGGCCCCGCCGTTCCGTCGTCCTGCGTACCGGTGGAAGGGTCCGTGGTGGCCGACGGAGACGGGGTGGCGGTCGTCGTCACCGCGGCCGACCGCTCCAACTGGGCCGCCGTCCCAGCGGTGGTGGCGCCGCCCCGGGAGTCCCACATCAGCGCGGGAGGGGCCGTGAACACCGGGTGCGCGTCGTCGTCCACGGCGGTCATCCCGCCACCGCTCGTCGACGCGACCGTCAGCCCGTCCGCCCGGAGGGAGAAGGAGATCTTCTTCAGCTCCGCATTGGCCGCGGCTTCAGGGGTCTTCACGACGAGCAGTTCACGGAAGCCCTCGGTCGTCGCCGTCATCCGCAGGTCCACACCCGGGAGTACATCGGCGTAGACCGCGTTCGCTCCGTCCAGCGTGGGCTTGGGCAGCGTGCCCGGCCACCCCAGCCGCAGCGACTTGCCGCCCCTGGTGATGTCCACGAGCCCCGAGCCGTCGCCGCCACCGGAGAACGCCAGATCCACCACGGCGGCCTTCGCGCCGACCGTCCCGTCGCCCCGTACCACGAGGGTCGGGTCGGGCGACGTCCAAGACCCGTCGCTCTGCCGCGCCCGCACCGGCACAGTCGACTGGTCGCGGGTGAACGTCGTGCCGTCGGGATTGGCGTACGTCGTCTCGTACTCCGTGCGGTCGTCGGTGACCTCGACCGGAGCACCGTCCGCCGCGGCCTTCTGTGAGGCAGCCGCCTCGGCGGAAAGTGGCGTCGTGGCGCTGGAACCCGTGGCCTGCACATCGGCCACCGCCGGATTCACGGCAGCCGCCACGACGGGTTGAATCAACAGAACGACTGCGGCCAGCCACGCCGTGCGCATCGACCGCACACGTCTGCCCCCGGACTCCCCCACAACCCACCCCCGTGGTTTTGACACACCGATCACAAACACTTGGCGATTGAGGAGCCTGGCAGGGTCACTTCAATCGATGTATAAGGAATCTTTCAAGGTAGGGCAATAAGAGCCCCACGCTTGGGCAATGGGTTGGTTCGTTCACCTTCAGGCAAGCCAAGGAACATCTCCCCGACCCACCACGGCTCACAGCCACCCCTCAGATCGCACGCAGCGACCCCTCAGCCCGGGGGTGTCCGATCAGTCCGTACGGGGCGATTCGATCCCGGCGCAGACGGGAGGACGTCATGTTTTTCATCGTGTTGGTGCTGCTGGCCCTGATCGTCGGCGGCGCGGTCGCCTACGGCAAGCGGCAGGCGGGCGGCGGGAGTTCGCGGTCGGGAGCCGGGAGCGCGCAGCAGGTCTACGACGCCGACGCCGGTGCCGAGGCCACCCGCTGGGTGGAGCGGCTGGGCGGGAGCCTGTCCACGCTGGACGCGGGTGGGAACATGGCCGCCCGGCAGGCCCTCGCCGACGCCGCCGAGCGACACCGTGCCGCCGAGGGGCAACTCGCCGTCGCCTACTCCCCCATGCAGTACGGGCTGGTGACGCAGACCGCCGTCGAGGGGCTGCACCACATCCGCACCGCCCGTGCCGCGCTGGGGCTCGACCCGGGGCCCGAGTTGCCCGCGCAGGGGGCCGGCGGGCAGGTCACGGTCGGCGGGCAGACGTACACCGCGTCCGCACGGCCCGGCGCGAACACGCCGTACTACTACCCCGGCGGGGTCGTCAACGGCCGTTCCATGGCCGGGGGTTGGTACAGCACCCCGTGGTGGAAGACCGCCCTCGTCGCGGGCGCCGCGGGAGTCGGCGGCATGCTGCTCGCGGACGCGCTGTTCGACGGCTTCCACCATCACGGGCCGGGCGGAGGGATGTTCGGCGGGCCTGGCGGGTTCGGGGGCTTCGGTGGGCCCGGGGGATTCTGACGAGGACGGACGGGCGGGGCCTGCAGGGGCGGAGACACCGATCAGTTGTCACTCGTAACCGAGATTTTCCTCGGAGTGCAGGCGCCACCCGTCGGACCGCTTGACCAGGACGAAGGCGGTGCGCTCAGAAGCGTCGTAGTACCCGGAATCCGGGTCGTGGCCACACAGGAACCAGAGCGCCTCGACCCGCGCCCTGTCCGGGGTCTCGCTGACGACGGTCACCGTTTCCAGTGTGAACTCCGCGCCGAATACATCAGTTTTGCCATTTTCGTTCGCTTTGGCGTACTCGGCGCAAAAGTCGGCAGGGCTCTGGTAGAGCATCTGAACCTCTTGGGTGCGGGTTGCGGCCAGTTCGTACGAGCATGAAGCATCCCCGTCGCTCACGGAAGCCGTAGCCGCTCGGCGCGAACCGCGCTTCCCACAGTCCGCCGCCGCCGAAGATCTACGACTTCACGGCCTGCACGGTGATTCCGGAGAACTCCGCTTCGGAATTGAAGACGCGCAGGAAAATCCCGGTGTTCTCGCAATCCTTGGGCAGGGACGCGGCGGCTCCCGTGGAACCGGCCGAGGCGGTCAGGGGATAAGGGCCGATCGGGCGCTGGTAGTTGTCGCCCACCGTCACACTCCGGCCGTCCACATGAATGATCCAATGATGGCCGGCGTTGTCAGGCTTCAGCGGAACTCTGGTCCCGTCGTTCACATTCGGCATGGCGAACCAGCCGGCGTTCCCCGAAACCTGCGATTGAGCGTCCTCGATCTTCGCGTACTGGATGGTGAATCCCTGGGCCGACGCTCCGCTCCAGGTGTCGCAGGCCCCCAGCCCGTATCCCCAGCCCACACCTGCCCCCGAGACAACGGGATCACCGAGTACGGCATCCAGGTCGACCTGGTAGTGGCACAGGGAGGCGGGGAGAGGGATGAACACGCCCGCCCAGGTGTAATCGCTCACGGTGAGCCGGTAGGTGCCCCCGCCCACCTCTTTCCGTACGGCGCCGGAATCGGCCGTGACAATCCTCGGACTGACGGAAACGGCGCCCGGGGCATGGCACTTCGCCTCCCACGGTGATGCGCTGGAGGAGGCCGGAGTATAGGAAGAAGCCGGACCGGAAACGACACCTGTGGATCCGTGATCGGGGTTCTGGTTTCGTGTGGAGACAATGGTCGCGGTGGCTCCGATGACCGCGGCGCACACCGCGGCCCCGGCACTGATCCACACCGCTTTGTGCCCACCGGATACGGGGCCTCCCGGCCCAGGCGGAACCACAGTCATGATCTCCCCGTCCCCCGTGACTCAAGGCACCCATATTGTCAGGTATCGGAACCGGCCAGGCGGTCGAATCGGATTCTTGACAAGGGAGTTGAAAAGGAGACGCAGGAGAATTCAGTCAGGTGAGCGACGGTCAGTGCTGCTCCCGGACCACCACCACACCACCCGCCGGAACCCGCACCGAACCGCCCAACACCCGCTCCCCGGAGAGAAGTTCGACCGCCCCGGTCGCGACCGGCACCTCCGCGCCCCGCCCCGCGTGGTCGATGAGGAACAGATAGTCCGCGTCCGTCCCGCGCCGCAGCGCCGCCTCCACGCCCTCCGGTGTCACCCGTACCGGCTCCACGCCCGCCTCCGTGCGGATGCGGTCCAGGAGCCCGGCGAGGGTCGCCGGGTCGGGGCGGGTGGCCAGGTACCAGGCCGTGCCGGTGCCGTGGGCGTTCCGGGTCACCGCGGGGACGCCGGCCAACGGGCCCTCCGTGTACGACGTCACCGCCTCGGCGCCGCCCGTCAGCGCCACCCGTTCCGACCACAGGGACGCCGTACCGCCACCGCTCAGCCCCAGTGACTCGCCGGGCAGGAGCGGGAACAGTTCGTCCGAGCGAATGCCCAGCGTCTCTCGGAACGCCCCGGGGTAACCCCCCAGCCGCACATGGCAGTTCTCGTCCACGGCCCCGCTGTGGAAGCCCACCGCGAGCGTGCCGCCGGACGACGCGAAGCCGGAGAGGTTGGCGGCGCCTGCCTCGTCGACCAGGTAGAGGCTCGGGGCCAGGACCAGGCGGTACGGCGACAGGTCCGCGTCCGGGCGGACGAAGTCCACCGCGACACCCGAGCGCCACAACGGCTCGTACCAGGACCGGACTTGGTCCAGGTAGCGGACCTCCTCGCTGGGCTGGGACGGCAGTTCAAGGGCCCAGCGGGCGTTCCAGTCCCACACCACCGCGACCGACGCCGTGCCCGTGCTGCCCCGTACCTCCGCCAACGCCCGCAGGTCCGCGCCCAGTTGGACCACGTCCTGCCAGATCTGGCTGTCCGTGCCCGCGTGCGGCAGCATCGCCGAGTGCCACTGTTCGGCGCCCGCCTTCGCCGCCCGCCACTGGAAGTAGGCGATGCCGTCCGCGCCGTGCGCGACATGGGCGAGCGCGTTGCGCCTCAACTCACCGGGGTTCTTCGCCCTGTTGACCGGCTGCCAGTTCACCGCGCCGGTCGAGTGCTCCATCAGCAGCCACGGCCGGCCACCCGCCAGCGAACGGACCAGGTCGCCGCTCATCGCGATGTCGATCTCCGACTCGGGGTCCGTGGAACGGAGGTAGTGGTCGTTCGACACCACGTCCAACTCCGGTGCCCAGCGCCAGTAGTCCAGCGCGTCGAAGTTGAACATCACCATGAAGTTGGTGGTGGCGGGGATCGTCGGGGCCGACTCGCGCAGCACCTGCCGTTCCGCCTTGTACAGCGACAGCAGCGCGTCGCTGCAGAAGCGGCGCCAGTCCAGCTGGTGGGTGGGGTTGGGGACCGCGCCCGTCGCGCGCGGGGGCAGGATCTCCGCCCAGTCGTAGTACCACTGGCTCCAGAAGGCCGTGCCCCAGGCGTCGTTGAGGGCCGCCAGGCTGTCGCCGTACTTCGCCCGCAGCCAGTTCCGGAACGCCTCCGCGCTCTCGTCGCAGTAGCAGGCCGGGTTGTGGCAGCCGTACTCGTTGTGGATGTGCCACATCGCGACCGCCGGGTGGTCCGCGTAGCGGCGCGCCAGCTCGCCCGCGATGCGCAGGGCCGCCGTACGGTACGCGGGACTTGAGGGGCAGAACGTCTGGCGGCTGCCGTACGACAGTCTCCGGCCGTCCCGGTCCACCGGCAGCGCCTCCGGGTGGGCGCGGAAGAACCAGGCCGGGGGTGCCGCCGTCGGGGTCGCCAAGTCGGCCTTGATGCCGTTCTGTTGGAGCAGGTCCAGGACCTTGTCCAGGAGGGTGAAGTCGTAGACGCCCTCGGCCGGTTCCAGCAGCGCCCACGAGAAGATGCCGACGCTGACCATGGTCACCCCGGCCTCGCGCATCAGGCGCATGTCCTCGGCCCAGACCTCCTCGGGCCACTGCTCGGGGTTGTAGTCGCCGCCGTATGCGATGGTCATCGTTCGACTCCCGTCAGGAGACGGCGAGTTGTCGCCACGCCCCACTGGTCCAGGGACAGCAGGCGGTCGCTCGACGCCATCAGGCCGCCGGTGGCCTCCACATGGGCCGCCCAGCGCTCCCGGGTCTCCACGGCCGGGCGGGCCAGCAGGCAGTCGGGGTCGTTGGTCCAGAGGCGGCCGTGCTGCCACTGGCGGCCGAACCCCGTGAACTCGGCGGAATCCTGGCCGGGTTGGGAGTGGTCGTCGGCCTCGGGGCGGCGGTGCGGGGCCGTGTCGGGGCTGACCCGCATCGCGTCGAACAGGCCGATGGAGGGGAGGATCGGCGCGCCGCAGCCCAGCAGGTAGGCGTCCGGGCCGATCGCCTCGCGGATGACCGCGATCCCGGCCCGGTAGGCCTCGATGGCGTCAACTTCCTTGTGGCGTACGCCGTCCAGGGCGCCCGCGTACAGGAAGTCGGCCTTGAAGTAGTCGTAGCCCTCGGCTCGGAGGGTGGCGTAGACCTCGGTCAGCCAGGCCGCCGCGCCGGGGTGGGTGGGGTCCAGGACGCAGAGGTCGTGGCCCCAGTTGCGGCCGGCGTGTGCGAAGCCGCCTGCCGGGTCGCGCACCAGCCACTCGGGGTGTTCGGCGGCCAGGTCGCTCGCCGGGTCGACTAGGTAGGGGGCCGTCCAGATGCCCGCCCTGCGGCCTCGCGCGCGGATTGTGTCGGCTATGCCCACCCGTGAGCGGAAGCGGCCGGAGAGCGTCAGCCAGTCGCCCAGCGCCTTCTGGTAGCCGTCGTCGATCTGGACGACGTCGATCGGGAGGTCGAGGGTGTCCATCGCGCGGAGGTTCTCGTGGATGTCGTCCTCGGTGACGGCGGTGAAGTACTCGTACCAGGAGCACCAGACCGTGGGCGCCGGGCGGGGGGACGGCAGCGCCAGGCTGTCGGCCCAGTCCCCCAGCACCGACTGGACGGTGGTGCCCGTCCACTCCTTCACCGGGCCGTCGGCGCCGACCTCCGCCACCCCGTCCCGTACCGACAGCCGGATCGACGGGACCGATCCGGTGGGGTCGACCGCCGCCCAGAGGCGGGCCGGTGAGCCGTCGCCGGGGTCGAGGGCGAGCAGGCCCTCGCCCTGGAAGACATCGGCGGGGACGGTGACACCAGGGCGATAGCACACCGTCGCCCAGTTGGAGTTGGCCGGCCGGTACGGCCTCGCCCCGAGGGGGTAGGTGCCGCTCGGGCTCCAGGACTGCCAGCCCTCCTCGTGGACCCGGGCGGTGCGCGGATTCACGGGGACGGAGGCGAGCGCGGTGAAGGGGTGGTCGTACACGGTGGTTCTCTTTCAACAGGAAGCCGCGACGGGAAGCCACGACAGGAGGGCACGGCCGGCAGGGCGTCAGCCCTTGTTGGCGCCCAGGGTGAGACCGCTGACGAACTGGCGCTGGAGCGCGAAGTACACCACCAGGGTCGGGATCGCGGTGAGCAGGGCGCCCGCGGCGACCAGGTTGGGGTCGGTGAAGTACTGGCCGGAGAGGTTGTTCAGGGCGGAGGTGATCGGCATGTTCTCGCCGGTCGAGATCAGCACGATCGCCCAGAAGAAGTCGTTGTAGATCCAGATCGAGAGCAGGGTGCCCAGGGCCGCCATCGCCGGCTTGCACAGCGGGAGGACGATCTGCCAGTACTGGCGCCAGACGGACGCGCCGTCCACCAGGGCCGCCTCGGTCAGCTCCTGCGGCAGCATCCGCATGTAGTTGCTGAGCACGAAGGCGCAGAAGCCGGACTGGAACGCCACATGGATGAGGACCAGGCCGAGCGCGGAGTCGTAGAGCTTGCCGCTCATCGTGATGCCGGGCAGGTCGATCAGCAGGTACAGGCGGTACAGCGGGGTGATGATGACCTGCTGCGGCAGCAGGTTGCCGGCTGTGAACACCAGCAGCAGCGCGATGTTGAAGCGGAAGTCGAACCGGCTGACGTAGAACGCGACCATCGACGCCAGCAGCAGCGTGAGCAGCACGGCCGGGACCGCGATGATCACCGTGTTGACGAAGTAGTGCGTCATGTCGGACTGCTGGTACGCGTTCTTGAAGTTGTCGAAGTTCAGCTTGTCCGGCCAGGAGACGTACCCCTTGTTGCTGGTCTCCGAGTACGGGCGCAGGGCCGCGTAGACGGCCCACAGCAGCGGGGCGAGCCAGGCCAGCGAGGTGACGACGAGGAACGTGTGCAGCAGGACCCGGGCGGGGCGGAGCGGGGTGCGCTGCTTCACGCCGAGTGCGGCGGTGGGGGTGGTCATGCGCGCCGCTCCTTCCGGAAGGTCGCGATCAGGTACGGAATGATGACCACGAGGGAGATGACCAGCAGGACGACGGCGATCGCCGACCCGTAACCGATCCGGCTGGACTCGCCGATGATGTTGTTGGTGATCAGGATCGACAGCAACTCGGTGCCCTGGGCGCCCTTGTTGAAGACCCACACCAGGTCGAAGGCGCGCAGCGACTCGATGATCGTGACGACCAGGACGACCGTGTTGGTGGGGCGCAGCGTCGGGAAGATGACGTTCTTGAACGTCTGCCACTCGTTCGCGCCGTCCAGTGCGGAGGCCTCCCGCAGCGACGGGTCGACGCCCTTCAGACCGGCCAGGTACAGGATCATCATGTAGCCGGCGTGCCGCCAGGACGCGGCGATCAGAACGGCCCACAGGTTGAGCTTGGGGTCGCCGATCCAGTCGATGTAGTGGCCTGGCTTGTTGGCCCCGATGAGGCTGTTGATCAGGCCGGTGTCCGGGTTGTAGATCAGCTGCCAGACGAAGCCGGTGACCGCCAGCGACATCACGACCGGCAGGAAGAACGCGGTCTGGTAGACGCGGCTGAAGCGGATGTTCTTGTCCAGCTGCACGGCCAGGAACAGGCCGAAGGGTGTCGGCAGCAGGATGAGCACGACGAACCAGATGACGTTGTGCTCTAGGGCGGGCCAGAACTGCGGGTTGTCGGTGAACAACTGGCGGAAGTTGTCCAGCCCGACCCACTTGATCGAGTCGAAGCCGATGCCGTCCCAGCTGGTGAAGGCCAGGGCGATCGAGGCGAGGGCGGTGACCCAGACAAGGGCCACGTGCAGGACCGTCGGCACGCCCGCCATGAAGGCGAGCGTGATGCGGTCACGGCGGGTCAGCAGGCGCTTGGCGCCCTTCGGGACCCGCTTCTTGGCAGGCGCGGGGCCCGGAGGCGGAACGGCTTCCGCCTCCGGGCTCGTCGTAGTCGTCTCGGAGATCATGAGGAGGCGAAGATCGTCTTCTTCTGGCGCTCGATCGAGGACAGCAGACTGTCGACGCCCTTGGGGTTCTGGAGGAACTTCTGCAGCCCGGGCTGCATCACCGTCGAGGTGAAGTCCGGCCGGGAGTCGCGGTCCATGAACTGGGTGAGGCTCTTGGCGGCGCCGATCATGTCGAACGCCTTCTTCTGCAGCGGCGAGTACGCGGCGGTGGAGGCCTTGCTGGAGGCGGCCACCACGCTCGGGTCGGTCTTGAGGTACAGCTCCTCGGCCGCCGGGCTGCCCAGGTACTCCATGAGCTTCACGACACCGTCGTGGTTCTTCGGGGCCTTGCTGACCATGAAGCCGTCGGTGGGCGCCTCGACGGTGTCCTGGCCGTACGCGGAGTTGATCTCCGGGAAGGCGAAGAAGTCGAGGTCGTCGAGGTCGGCCTTGTTGGTGAACTGCTGGGCCACGAAGGAGCCGAGGAGGTACATGCCGGACTTCTTCGACACCACGCCCTGGGCGGCGTCCTGCCAGGTGCGGCCCATGAAGCCGTCCTGGTGGTACGGGAGCAGCTCGGCCCAGTGGTCGAAGACGGCCTTGACCTTGGCGTCGGTCCACGACTCGGTGCCCGCCATCAGCGCCTTGTGGAAGTCGTAGCCGTTGAGGCGGAAGTTGATCTGGTCGAAGGTGCCCATCGCCGGCCAGGCGTCCTTGTCGCCGAACGCGATCGGGACCAGGCCGTCCTTCTTCATCTGCTTGCAGAGCGCGACCAGCTGGTCCCAGGTGGTGGGGACGGTGTAGCCCTTCGCCGCGAAGACGCTCTTGCGGTAGAAGATCGCCCACGGGTACGTGGTCAGCGGCACGAAGTAGTACTTGCCGTCCTCGCCCTTGCTGAGCTTCTTCATCGCGTCGGGGAAGTTGTCCCCGATCTTCGCCCACACGTCGTCGATCGGCGTGGCGAGCTTCTTGGCCGCGAAGAACTGCATGCGGTACCCGGCGAACCAGTTGAACACGTCGTCCGGGGTGCCCTGGAGGTAGGAGTTGATCTGCTCCTGGAAGGTGTTGTGGTCCTTCGTGTTGACCTTGACGGTAATGCCGGAGGTCTTCTTGAAGTCCGCGTAGACGCTCGCGAACGCCTTCTTCGGCACGGCGTCGGACGCGTTGGACCCGAGCGTCACGGTCTTCGAGTCGGACCCGCTGCCGCTGCTGCCGCAGGCGCTCAGCAGGGGGATACCGGCCCCGAGGACGGCGGCGCCGCCTATGCCGCGCAGGACGGAACGGCGGCTCGCGGCGGGGAGGGAGAAGTCGGGCATGAACGGCTCCTGACGGACAGGGTTCGGCCGGAATGCGCCACGCCCCAGGTCGTCGTAACCGACCAGAAACCAACGCGACCAAACACGGTGGCGTAATAACAGTCCCATGTCTGGTCATGCGTCAACACCCGCCGCCTTCATTTGTCGAAACGTAATCGACACGCGCGAGCAAGAGAAGCGGACGTACAGCCGAGTGGCCATACGTCCGCTGCGGGGCGACTGGGGCCGCGGGAGCCGCGAGGGGCCCCTGGGCCACATGGGGCGACTACTGCAAGGCGGAGAAGGCCTTGGAGAACGCGGACGGGGCCTGCAGGACCGAGCTGCAGGTCGCGTCCGCGGTGGGCTTGGTCCCGCCGGCGCACTGCTTGTCGCGGGTCGCGGACCACATCGAGACGCCGCCCAGCCCCTTCGCCTTGGCGAAAGCAACCAGCTGGGTCGCGTCGTCGACCTTGAAGACCTCCGATGAAACGTCGTTGACACCGATCATCGGCGTGACAGAAATCGCTTTCCATGCAGCGCTTTCAGAGAGCCCGAGAACACTCTTGACTTGGGCCTGAGTAGCTGTAGCCGCTTGCTCTGAGTACGTTCCCATATCCCCGCTGTACGCCGGTCCGTAGTCCATCGCCATGATGTTGACCGTGCTGATCCTGACGCCGTTGGACTTGGCGTTGGACAACAGATTCACACCGTCCTGGGTCAGCCCCTCGGGCATCACCGGGAGCGTGTAGGAGACGTCCAGGTTCGAGTGCTGCTGCTGGAGCTTGGCTATCGCCTGGGCGCGGATCGTGTTCGCCGCCGTGTTGGGCAGCGCGCCGCCCTCGATGTCGAAGTCGACCTTCGTTAGGCCATACGCGTCCACGACCTTGCCGTAGGCCGTCGCCAGCGCGCTCGCCGAACCGCAGGTCGTCGCCAGCTCGGAGCCGGACGCGCCGCCGAAGGAGACCCGCACGTCGCCGCCCTTGGCGCGCAGCGCGCCGATCTGGGAGGCCACGCCGTCGCTCGCGAGGTCCGTCACCCCGCCCCACTTCGGGGTGCAGCCGCCGCCGTCGGTGATGAAGGCGAGGTTGTAGTTCTTCACGCCGGTCGCGGTGACGTTCCCCAGCAGGTCGAAGGCCGGGTAGAGGGAGGTGTCGACGTAGGGGGCGAAGCCTCCGGCGGCCGTCGTGCCGGTGCTTTGAGAAGGCGAGGGGGTGGGGGTCGGGGTGGGCGTGGGCGTCGGCTTGGCGGTGGGGGTCGGCGTGGCGGTCGGCGTGGGCGTCGGCGACGAGGTCGTCGGGCGGCCCGTCGGCTCGGGGGTCGCGCCGCCGTCGGCCGAGCACTTGGCGTTGTCGATGAGACAACTCGTCGGCTGGCCGGTGCCGTTGACCACGAAGCCGACCGTGACCGACTCGCCGGCCGCGAGACCGTCCGTGTCCCACTTCGGCGGCTTCACGGTGACGCGCTGCCCGCTCACGCTCGACTCCGCGTTCCACAGCGAGCTCAGCTTCGAACCGGACGGCAGGTCGAACTCCAGCGTCCAGTCCTTCTTGGTGGCACCGGTCGTGTTCGTGACGACGTACTGCGCGGTGTACCCCGTCGACCACTCGCTGGTCCTGGTGTAGGCCGCGCCGACGCTCGCCGCCTGGGCGACTCCGGTCAGTAGGATCGCGCCGCCGCCGACCACCGCCGCGGCGACCACTCCGCCGATCACCTTGTTTCTCTTGCTGATCCTGCGCCGGTGGGTGCTCATCGCGTGCCTGCCTTCGCCGTACGGGGGTGGGGTGCGGCAGCACGCTAGCGATCCGGAACCGGGCAAAACGCCTGATCCGGGCGGGGGTCGGCGATCTTAGGGCGCGCTTAAGGAAGGGATCGGGAACGGTTAAAGGTAGAGACCAATCTGCCGCGCCGACGCCGTCGTACGGCCCCTCGATGTCCCTTGCGCTCCGGCTCCCGCCCGTCCAGCTGGATCCAGATCCGCACCTCCGTGCCGCCGAGCATCGAGGAGCCGATCCGGACGTCCCCGCCCGTCGACTCGGCGAGCCTGCGCACGATGTCCAGGCCGAGCCCGGTCGACCCGTCACTGCCGGAGCCGCGCCCGCGGGCCATGGCCGCCTCGGGGTCCCGTATGCCGGAGCCCGCGTCCGAGACGAGCATGATCACCGCGTCCTCGCTGTTGTGCACGTCGACCGCGAAGGCCGTGCCCTCGGCCGTGTGCCGGAACACGTTGCCCAGCAGGGCGTCCAGGGCAGCGACCAGGTCGGCGCGGGCCACGGGTATCCGCACCGGCCGCTCCACCCCGGCCACCCGCACCTTGCGGCCCTCGTCCTCGGCGAGCGCGGACCAGAACCGCATCCGGTCACGCACCACCTCGGCCGCGTCACACCCGGCGCCGGGCCCGGCCGCCACGGTCTGCGGCTTGGCCTCGCGCGCGGTGCGGATGATCGTGTCGACCTCCCGCTCCAGCTGCGCGACGGCGGTCCGCGTCTGCTCCGCGGCCGGACCGTCCCCGAGCGAGGCCGCGTTGAGCCGCAGCACGGTGAGCGGCGTACGCAGCCGGTGCGACAGGTCGGCCGCCAACTCCCGCTCATTGGCCAGCAGTTGTACGACCTGGTCGGCCATGGAGTTGAACGCGACCGCGGCCAGCCGCAGTTCGGTCGGCCCTTCCTCGGGCACCCGCGCCCCCAGCTTCCCCTCCCCCAGTTCGTGCGCGCCCTCGACCAGGCGCTGCGCGGGCTGCACCATCCGTACGCCCAGCCGGTCGGCGACCGCGACGGACCCGACGATCAGCGCGATGCCGACCCCGGCGAGCACCGCCCAGGCCGTACCGACGCCGTTGCTGACCTCCGACTCCGGGACGAACACCTCGACGACGGATATCTCACCGGAGCTGAGCGCGACCGGCTGGAGCAGGACGGAACCGCCGGGCACCTCGGTGGTGGAGGCGCGGCCCAGCTTCCGCACCGTCGCGATGTCCTTGCCGGCGGCGCGCTGCAGCCCGATGTCGACGGCGGCCTTCCCCTCCCCGGCCGGTATGTGGACGGCCATCCCGGAGTCCGTGCCCGCGGAGGCGACGACCTTCTCCAACTGGTCCCGGTCGGTGGTGATGGACAGCGCGGGGGCGACGGCGGCGGCCTCCCGCTCGGCGTTCGAGAAGGCGCGGTCGCGGGCCATCTCCTTGATGACCAGGCCGAGCGGCACCGCGAAGGCGACGACGACCATGGCCGCGATCGCCAGACAGACCCTGACCAGTGCCCACCTCATCGCAGCGGCTCCGCTCCCGGTGGCTCCAGCTTCACGCCGACACCGCGCAGGGTGTGCAGATAGCGCGGCCGGGCCGCCGTCTCCCCCAACTTCCGGCGCAGCCAGGACAGATGGACGTCGATGGTCTGGTCGTCGCCGTAGGACTGCTGCCACACCTCGGCGAGGAGTTCCTTGCGCGGTACGACGACTCCGGGCCTACCCGCCAGGAAGGCGAGGAGGTCGAACTCGCGGCGGGTGAGGTCGAGTCGGACGCCGTCCAGGTCGGCCTGGCGGCGCAGCGGGTCGACGGTGAGGCCGCCGACGCGGATGACCGAGGACGGGGGCGCCTCACCGGTGGTGGCACGGGAGCGTCGTAGAACGGCGGACATGCGGGCGGACAGATGGTCCACCGAGAAGGGCTTGGTGAGGTAGTCGTCCGCGCCCGCGTTCAACAGGCGGACGATCTCCGTCTCGTCGTCCCGCGCGGTGGCGATGATCACAGGGACATCCGTGATCCCGCGCAGCATCTTCAGCGCCTCGGACCCGTCCAGGTCGGGCAGTCCGAGGTCCAGGATGACCACGTCGAAACGGAAATGGGCGACCTCGCGCAGCGCCTCAAGTGCCGTACCGACACTGCGCACCGTGTGTGCGGCGTCGGTCAGATGCCGGATGAGGGCCGAGCGTACGAACTGGTCGTCCTCGACCACGAGCACACTTGCCATGCGCCGCACCGTAGCCCATGCGGGCGACCCGTATCCGGGCCTGTGGACAACTCCCGCATGTGGACAAAGCCATGGCCATCGCCGGGACACCCGTGGGGCGCGTGAGGCAGTATGGCCGCGATGCCCAGAGGACTCGTCAACGGATTCGTGCACGTGCTGGCCTGGCTGCTCGCCACCGGCGCGGCGGTCACGCTGTCCTGGTGGGGCGTTCACACGGTCATGACGGGTACGGCCTACGACCCGCCGCGCGCCCTGCCCATCACGGCGGCCGGCGCGACCGTGCAGGAGCCGACGCCGCCCGCCGAGCCGACCGTACGGGCCGAGTCGGTCCCGAGCCCGTCGAGCACCCCGACACCGACCCGCAGCCCCAGCCCGACCCCCACGAAGACGGCGACCGCGAGCCCTTCCCCCTCCGTCTCCACCTCCGGCCAGGTCAAGAGCTACGACACCGACGGCGGGCGGGTGGTGCTCGAACTCGACACCGATCCGGCCTACGTGACGCTCGTGTCGGCGACGCCGGGTACGGGCTGGTCGATGCAGGTGTGGAAGACGGACTCGTGGCTCCGGGTGGAGTTCACCAAGGGCACGGGCAAGGTGTCGGTGATCTGCACCTGGCACGACGGGGCACCGCGGGTGGATGTGGGGAACTACTAGCGCCCGGGCGGGCCGGGCCACACGGGCCCGAGAAGTGAAAGCCAACTACATATTGACAGTCGACTCCCATTTGGAAGTAGCCTCTCATTAGGTTGCTGCCTTCTGGGAGGTCCGCATGTCCGCACCACCCCCTCTGCCCCCTCTGTTCTCGTCTCCCCGCCGCTGGCTCGCGCTCGCCGCGCTCACCCTGAGCGTGCTGATCGTCGGCCTCGACGGAACCGTCATCAACGTCGCCCTGCCGACCATCGCGGGCCAACTCCACGCCGACAGCGCCCAGTTGCAGTGGATCGGCGGCGGCTATCTGCTGACCCTGTCCGTGGCGATGCTCCCGGTCGGCCTGCTCGGCGACCGCTACGGCCACAAACGCCTGCTGCTGTCCGGCATCACGCTCTTCGGACTCGCCTCGCTCGGCGGGGCGCTCGCCACCTCGACGACGCAGGTCGTCGCGGCCCGCGCGGTCCTCGGTCTCGGCGCCGCCGCGATCACCCCGCTCTCCATGGCGATCCTGCCGCGCGTGTTCGCCAAGGAGGAACTGCCCCGGGCCATCGCCATCTGGACCGCCGCCACCGCGCTCGGAATGCCGGTCGGCCCCCTGGTCGGCGGCTGGCTCCTGAACCACTTCTGGTGGGGCTCGATCTTCCTCTTCAACGTCCCCGTAGCCGCCCTCGCCCTGACAGCAGGCCTCTGGCTGCTACCGCGCGACAGGGCCCGCGCTCCGGAGACACCCGCCTTCGACACCCTCGGCACACTCCTGGGCGGCCTCGGCATCACGACTCTCGTCTACGGCACGATCCTCATCCCGCAGCTCGGCTGGACGCACGCGCGCGTGGCCGTCCCGCTCGCCGCCGCGGCCGTACTGCTCACCGCCTTCGTCCTGCGCGAGCGCCGCCACCCGCACCCGATCGTCGACCTGCGGCTCTTCACCGACCGCCGCTTCCTGTGGGGCACCCTGATCGCCGTCTTCGTCAACTTCGCGGTGATGGGCATCCTGTTCGTCGTCCCGCAGTACCTGGAGGCGGTCCTCGGCAACGACGCCTTCGGCACCGGACTGCGCGTACTGCCCCTGATCGGCGGCCTGATGGCGGCAGCCGCGGCGAGCGAACCCCTGGTCCCGCGGCTCGGCGTCCGTACGGTCATCCCCTCCGGCCTGCTCGTGCTCGCCGCCGGTGCCCTGCTCGGCGCGACCTCGGACGGCTCGACCGGCTACGGCTTCACCGCGCTGTGGCTCTCCCTCACCGGCCTCGGCTTCGGACTCGCCGTCGTCCCCGCGACCAGCCTGGTGATGGGCTCGCTGCCCACCGACAGCACCGGTTCGGGCACCAGTCTCTTGGAGACCGTGCAGCAACTCGGCGGCGTCCTCGGCGTGGCCGGCCTGGGCAGCCTCCTCGGCTACGGCTATCTCGCCCGCGTCCGCACCGACGGACTCCCGGCCCAAGCGGCGCACACGGCCCGCGACTCGGTCTCCGGCGCCGACGAGGTGGCCCGGCAGCTGCACGACACGGGCCTCGCGAACTCAGCGCACGAGGCCTTCGCGCACGGCATGAACCTGGTGCTGACCGCCTGCGGCTCGATCTCCCTGCTCGCCGCGGTGCTGGCCCTGCTCTTCCTGCCCGGCCGCGCCACCTGCTCCCGGACGGTGGCCCGCTCCCCACGCGAACACGCAGAATCGGTGGCATGACGACGCACGAGACCTCCGCCGCCCCCCTCGGCCTGCGCGAGCGCAAGAAGCGGCAGACCCGCGAGCGCATCCGCCGTGAGGCCTACCGCCTCTTCGCCGAGCACGGGTACGAGACGACCACGGTCGACCAGATCGCGGACGCGGCGGAGGTCTCGCCGAGCACGTTCTTCCGGTACTACCCCACCAAGGAGGACGTGGTCATCCAGGACGAGTACGACCCCGCGCTCGCCGAGGCCCTCCGCGCGCGCCCCGCCGGCGAACCGATCGTCGACGCGATCCTCAACTCCCTGAAGGGGCCGCTGGGTCGGATGCTCGACCAGGACCGCGAGGACCTGCTCCTGCGCACCCGCATCACCTTCACCGACGCCGCGATCCGGGCCCGCAACGTGGTCGAACAGCAGCGCAGCGAGGAGGTGATCGCCGCGATCATCGCCGAACGCACCGGCCGCGCCGCCACCGACCTGGAGATCAAGTGCGCGGCGGCGGCCATCATCGCCGTGTTCACGACGCTCGTACGGCACTGGGTGGAGGGTGACGGGCAGGAGGATCTGGCGGAGCTGTACCAGCGCCATCTGCCGCTGCTGGCACGGGGGTTGGACTTCTGACCGGTCGGGCCGGATTTTCGAACTCAGCGGAACACGGACGGCGGCGGTGCCGGTGAGGCGACCGCCGCGGCGTCCGTCACCGGTACGGCGCCACCCGTGAAGTCGGTGAGTTCGCGGCCGTGTTGGACCCGGCCCGGATGCGGGTCGGAGGCCGCGCGCCGGGTGAGTTCGGCGAGGGGCAGCGGGTGGTCGGAGGCGACGAGGACCGCGTTGCCGAACCGTTTGCCGCGCAGCACGGTCGGGTCTGCGATCAGCGCGAGTTCCGTGAACCGGGCGGCCACAGTGGCGATTTGACCGCGGAGATGGGCGAGCGGGGGTCCGTCGGCGAGGTTGGCGGCGTAGATCCCGCCGGGTCTCAGCGCCCGGCGCACCTCGTCAAGAAACTCAATCGAGGTGAGGTGGGCGGGCGTCCTGGCCCCGCTGAAGACGTCCGCGACGACGAGGTCCGCCCAGCCCTCGGGCAGTTTCGCGAGTCCCGCGCGGGCGTCGGTGGAACGCACCCTGATCCGTGCGTTCGGGTCCAACGGCAGCTCGCGACGGACCAGTTGGACGAGCGCCGCGTCGAACTCGACGACCTGCTGGGTGGATCGGGGGCGGGTGGCGGCGACGTACCGGGCGAGGGTGAGGGCACCGCCGCCGAGGTGTGCGGCCTGGATCGGCTTGCCGGCCGGTGCGGCGAGGTCGATGACGTGGCCGATGCGGCGCTGGTACTCGAAGAACAGATACGCCGGGTCGTCGAGGTCGACGTAGGACTGCGGCGCCCCGTCGATCAACAGGGTCCAGGCCCGCGCACGGTCCCGGTCGGGTATCAGCTCGGCGAGCCCGCCGTCGACCGCCTCGACGACGGCTTCGGCGGCACCGGCACCACCTCGCCGGGTGTTCCTGGACTTTCCCATTGGGCCATTATCGGCGGGCGGGGACGGTCCGGCGCGTCCGGCACCGACGCCCACTGTCCGGCACCGGCGCGGAACACTACCGACAGCCGTCCGCCGCCTCGATCAACCGGGCCGCCTCGTCCAGTGCGGCCCGCAGGACCGCCGGGTCGGTCGCGAGGGCGGCGTCGCCGGGGGGCAGCAGCCAGTCGGAGCCCTCGACCGGGGGTTCGGGGTCGGGGGCGAGGCGCAGGCCCCGGCCGTTGGTCTCCGTACAGGTGCTGCCCGGGACGTCCCAGGCCGCGGCCGTGCCCGGCGGGACCAGGAAGCCGAGGGTGTCACCGCCGTCGTCGTGCAGGACGGGGCCGACCCCGTCGCCCGCACCGCGCCGCAGGATGTCGACCGCCTCCAGACCCTGCCGCGTCGGCACGGTCACCAGATCGCAGGCGGAGTCCGCGAACGGTGGCGCACTGCACTCCGCGCTCGGCATTCGAGGATCGACGCTCTGACTGGTCTCCATCCCGGTCTCCACCACGGAACCCCTCCTTGGACGAGCGGGTCGGGAGTCGGGTGGCTCCCGGATCCATGGAGTTCAACGCGTCGAAGCGTCAACGGCTACGGCACAAGTCCGCCGCAAAGGATGGCAGTTCATGGCAGATCCCGGATGAGATATCCGGTTTGTAGCCAAACCCTGCGTGGCGGGTCGTGCACAGCGGGTACGTTCTTGCCCGCTGGAAACAGGGCGTCACTCACACAAGTCACCCTGAATCCGGCATGGTTCGACGGTTCGCACGAGAGGACCCGGCCATGGCGTCGTCAACGGTGCTCCCGCCCCAGTTCCCCCAACCACCGAGACCAAATCTCGCCTTCCGGCGGCTGCGCGGACAGCGCTCACCGGCGGAGTTCGCCTCGGCCGTACGCCGGTCCGCCCGCGAGATCGGCGAGCGGGTCAGCTGCGACGCGCGCTACGTCGGCCGCGTCGAAGCCGGTGAGATCCGTTGCCCCAACTACGCGTACGAACGGGTGTTCCTGCACATGTTCCCCGGCCGCACGCTCGCCGACCTCGGCTTCGCGCCCCGCTCGTCCGTACGCGGACGCGGGGCGCGCACCGCCGAGGACACGCCCCCCGCACACCTCACGAGCCCGGAATACACCCCGGGCGAGACGGGTGGACCGGATGAGACGCAGGGGGCGTACGAGCCGTATGACACACCGGACCCGTACGACACGCACGAGAACCACGAGGAGAGCGACGTGCTGCGTCGCGCATTCATGAGGGGCGGCACCGTCACGGTGGCCGCCGGCACGCTGGGCCCGCTGGGGCTCACTCTGGACGCCGTGGCAGCGGAACGTTCCGTCCGCCGTCCCGGTACGAGCGAGGCGGGCGCCCTGGAAGAGGCCGTCCGCAGAATCCGGCTGCTCGACGACCGGCACGGCGCCGACGGCCTCTACCGGCGCGCGGCGGCCCCGCTGCGCGCCGCCTACGCCCTGCTCGACGCGGGCACCACCCGGCAGTCGGTCGCCGAGCGACTGCACTCCGGAGCCGGTGAACTCGCCATCTCGGTGGGCTGGCTGGCCCACGACTCCGGCCGCTTCGACGACGCCCGCTCGCACTACGCGGAAGCCCTCGCCACGGCCCGGATGACGGGCGACGCGGGCCTTGAGGCACACGCCTTCTGCAATACGGCGTTCCTCGCGCGGGACGCCGGACGCCCGCGCGAGGCGGTACGCGCCGCACAGGCCGAGCAGCGCGGCGCCCGTCCCGTGGGCTCGGCCCGTCTGATGTCGCTGCTCGCGCTG
>NZ_JAWOAI010000026.1:0-37256 GCF_033194735.1 Streptomyces sp. W16 | reverse complement strand
GCTGAGCGCGTAGGCCGCCCCGCCTGACCAAGCAGGCGGCCACTTCTGACCGGGCAGGCGGCCCCTTCTGACCGCGCAGGCACCCAGGGGCTGGCGGCCCCGTACGACCGCGCGTGGCCGCCCCGCTCAGACAGTCAGCCCGCGCACCAGCAGATCCAGCAGCGCGCACACGAACAGGGCGATCCCGATGAACCCGTTGACGCTGAAGAACGCCCGGTTGAGGCGGGACAGGTCATGGGGCCGGACGATCGAGTGCTCGTAGACGAACGCGCCCGCGACGATCAGCAGGCCGAACCAGAAGAAGGCACCGGCGCCGGTCGCCGCGCCGTACCAGGCGAGGAGGGCCGTGGTGAGCGTGTGGCAGACCCGCGCGCCCCAGATCGACGCCGGGATGCCGAAGCGCGCCGGCACCGACATCACACCGATCTCCCGGTCGGTCTCGATGTCCTGGCAGGCGTAGATCAGGTCGAAGCCGCCGATCCAGATGCCGACGGCGAGCCCGAGGATCACCGCGTCCCAGGACCACTCGCCGGTGATCGCCAGCCAGCCGCCGACCGGGCCCATGGCCTGGGCGAGACCGAGGATGGCCTGCGGGAAGTTCGTGAACCGCTTGCCGTAGGGATAGACCACCATCGGGATCACCGCGATGGGCGCCAGCGCCAGGCAGAGCGGGTTGAGGAGCGCCGCCGAGCCGAGGAACACGACCAGGGCGACGAGCGCGCCCGTCCACGCGTGCTTCACCGTCATCGCGCCGGTCACCAGCTCGCGGTGTGCCGTGCGCGGGTTACGGGCGTCGATCTCGCGGTCGATGATCCGGTTGACCGCCATCGCGAACGTCCGCAGCCCCACCATGCAGGTGGTGACCAGCAGCAGCCGCCCCCAGTGGATGTTCCCGTCCAGCCGGAACATCGCGGTCAGCGCCGCGATGTAGGCGAAGGGCAGGGCGAAGACGGAGTGCTCGATCATGACGAGGCGTAGGAACGCCTTGGTGCGCCCCGGCTGCGGGATCGCGGCTGATGCGCTGCTCACGAAAGTCCGTACTCCTTCCACCGGCGGTCGACCTTCGCCGCCGTCTCCGGGTCGGACAGCACCATCTCGGGCCAGCCGCCGTCCCGCGTGTAGCCCTCCTCGGGCCACTTCCTCGTCGCGTCGATGCCCGCCTTGCCACCCCAGAACTGCTGGTAGGAGGCATGGTCGAGATGATCGACGGGTCCTTCCACAACCGACAGATCCCGGGCGTAGTCCGTGTTGCCGAGGGCCCGCCACGCGACCTCGTGCAGATCGTGGACGTCACAATCAGCGTCGACGACCACGATCAGCTTGGTCAGGGACATCATGTGCGCACCCCAGACCGCGTGCATCACCTTCTGGGCGTGCTTCGGGTACTTCTTGTCGATGGAGACGATCGCGCAGTTGTGGAATCCGCCCGCTTCGGGCAGGTGGTAGTCCACGATGTCCGGCACGATGATCTTCAGCAGCGGCAGGAAGAACCGCTCCGTCGCCCGCCCCAGCGGTCCGTCCTCCGTCGGAGGCCGCCCTACGACGATCGACTGAAGCAACGGCCGCTTCCGCATCGTCACGCAGTCGATGGTCAGCGCGGGGAACGGCTCCTGCGGCGTGTAGAACCCGGTGTGGTCTCCGAACGGCCCCTCCGGCAGCATCTCGCCGGGCTCCAGCCACCCCTCGATGACGACCTCGGCCTGCGCCGGCACCTGCAGCGGCACGGTCTTGCAGTCGACCATCTCGATCCGCTTGCCCGCGATGAACCCGGCGAACAGGTACTCGTCGATGTCACCGGGAAGGGGTGCGGTGGAGGCGTAGGTCACGGCGGGCGGACACCCGAAGGCGATGGCGACCGGCAGCCGCTCGCCCTTCCTGGCCGCGACCTGGTAGTGGTTCCGGCTGTCCTTGTGGATCTGCCAGTGCATGCCGATGGTGCGCTTGTCGTGACGCTGCAGCCGGTAGAGCCCGAGGTTGCGGATCCCGCTCTCCGGGTCCTTGGTGTGGGTCAGCCCCAGGTTGAAGAAGGACCCGCCGTCCTGCGGCCAGGTGAAGAGCGCCGGCAGCAAGTCGAGGTCGACATCGTCCCCTTCGAGGACGACCTCCTGCACCGGCGCGTCCTTGACCTTCTTCGGCGGCACGTGGGTCATCGCACCGAGCTTCCCGAAGGCGTCCCGTACCCCCACGAACCCCTGCGGCAGCTCGGGCCGCAGCAGCCCGCCGATCTTCTCGGAGATCTCGCCGTACGACTTCAGCCCGAGCGCCTTCAGCAGCCGCCGGTCGGTCCCGAAGACGTTCATGGCGAGGGGCATGCTCGATCCGCGGACGTTCTCGAAGAGCAGCGCGGGCCCGCCGGCCTTCTGAACCCGGTCGACGATCTCCCCGACCTCCAGATACGGGTCCACCTCGGCCTTGATGCGCTTGAGGTCTCCCTCGCGCTCCAGTGCCCTGAGCAGGGAGCGAAGATCGTCGTAAGCCATGTGTCCAAGTATCTGCCACCCGCTAACCTGACCCCGTCACCGGGGCCGTCCCACCACTCAGGAGAATCTCGCCACCATGCTCAGGTATCTGCCCTTCCTGCTGGTCCTGGCCCTGTGGATCTACGCCTTCGTGGACTGCCTGAACACGCCCGAGGAGGACGTGCGGGGCATGCCGAAACTGGCGTGGGTGTTCGTGATCCTGCTCTTCGGCGAGGTCCTGGTCGGCCCGGTCGCCTGGCTGATCGCGGGCCGGGCGCGGCGCGACCCGGAGGGGGCGACGGCCGCGCAGGGCCGGTGGATCGCGCCGGACGACAACCCGGAGTTCCTGAAGTCCCTGAACAAGGACGACCTCAAGGACGACCCCAAGGCCGAGTAGACGTGAAGTGATACGTGCAGGTTGTACGCCGGTGAGCGGCCCGGTACGGACATTGCGCCTCTGGGCCCGGACCGGCAGGAACCGGACACTTACCTCGCATGACGACTGCTCCCGCCGACTCAACCGGCACCCTCGCCCCCGAATACGGTGACAAGGTCATCGCCGTCGAGACGGCCGGTGCCGAGCCCATCCCCGACGCCGAACGCCACGGCACCCCGCTCCAGCTGCTCTGGACCTGGGCCTCCCCGAACATCGAGTTCGCGACCGTCTACATCGGCGTGATCTCGGTCCTCTTCTTCGGCCTGAGCTTCTGGCAGGCGACCGCGGCGATCGTCCTGGGCACCGGCCTCGGCGCGATCACCCAGGGCTTCCTCTCCCTGGACGGCCCGCGCTTCGGCGTCCCGCAGATGGTGATCGGCCGCTTCTCCTTCGGCTTCCGCGGCAACATCCTCCCGTCGGCGGCCAACGGCCTTGTCGCGGGCGTGGGTTGGTTCGCGGTGAACAGCGTGAGCGCGGCGTTCGCACTGAACACGCTGACGGGTCTACGTCCCCTGCCGTCGCTGCTCCTCGTGGTCGTGGCCGAGATCCTCATCGGCTTCATCGGCCACAACTTCGTGCACACCTTCGAGAAGTACGCGTTCCCGGCGCTCGCGGTGATCTTCCTGCTGGCAGGCGTGTGGACGTTCAAGGACGCGCACCTCGGCGGCGGCGGCACGGGCGGCGGGGTGGGCGGCTTCCTCCTCGCGCTCAGCGCGGCCTGGGGCTACGCGGCGGGCTGGAACCCGTACGCCACGGACTACTCGCGCTATCTCCCCCGCACGGCGAACAAGTTCAGGACGATCCTGTACCCGGCGGTCGGCCTGTTCGTGTCGGTGACGTTCGTGGCGGTGATGGGAGCGGCCTCGGCAACTTTGCTGGCCCCCAAGGACGCAACGCCCACGGCGGCCTTCACGGGCCATCTCCCGTCCTGGCTCGGCAACTTGGTGCTGCTCGCGATCATCCTCGGCGCGATCTCGGCGAACGCCCTGAACGTCTACTCCGGCGCGATCTCCCTCACCGCGCTCGGCCTCAAGCTCCCCGCCTGGCTCAACCGCAGCGTCCTGGTGGTGGTGTCGGGCGTGGCCGGTACGGCGGCGGCGTGGGCGTCACTGTCCGACGCGGGCTCGGCGTACGAGGCGTTCCTGCTGGTCATCGCGTACTGGGTGGCACCCTGGCTGGGCGTGGTCCTGGTGGAGCGCTGGTTCCAGTCCCGCACACCCACCGAGGAACTGGCCCCCCGCCTGACCGACCCCACCTTCACCAACTGGCCTGGCCTGGCTGCCCTGTTGATCGGCATCGGAGTCTCGGTCCCGCTCTTCTCCAACCAGGAGGACTACGTCGGCTACGTCCCGAAGCACTGGCCGTCGTTCGGCGACAGCACGCCGATCGTGGGCTTCGTGCTGAGCGCGGTGCTGTACGTGGCACTGCGCAAGGTACTGGGCCCGAAGGGCCGGGTTCAGCCTCAACCGACCAGCGTCGACGCCTGATCCACGTACTCGACCTTGATGTACGGGGCGTTCTTCGCCCCGTACGCCTTCTTGATGATCGGCTCGGCCTTGTCGGGGTCGTCGACCCCGACCCGGACGAACCCCCGCTCGTCCACGCCGACTTCGCGCATCCGGAAGGTGCCGTCCCAGCGACTCATGTCGTCGCCGACCCGCTCGGACAGCGCGTCGAGCGTCTTCCGGTCGAGGTCGGCGTCGTGAAGCCGCACGGTCACGCCCTTCACGACGGACCCACAGACCTCGGCGTCGAAGGCGGCCGACGGTACGCGCCACACGTCCACGCTCTTACTGTCCTCGTCGAGGGAGAGGCCGGTGTAGACGGCGGCGTACCGGTCGGCGTGGGCGAGCTTGTCGATGCGGGCGACGACGCGTTCGAGGGGTTCGAGGGGGGAGTTGTCGTCGTAGGCGCTGGGGAGGCTGTCGACGGGGCGGGTGCCGACGCACACGCGATGGACGCCGGTGTCGGCCTTCGGCCGGGCGCCGCTCACGGTCCCGTCGTCGGCACCCAGATTCATGAGCCCGTGCACGGCCAGGGCGACCAGGACCGCCACAGCGACGATCGCGACGGCCACGAAGGTCCACAGGTACCTCTTCGGGTGCTTTTTCACGCCGAATCCCCCTCCTACGCCCGACCCGACACTGTGACGCGGCGGGAGCCGGAGGCGTTCGGAGCCCACCGTCGGGGCAGCCTGATGGAAAGGCAACCCGGGGGGGTGCACAGTGGCTCGTGCAGTGGGGATCGACCTTGGTACGACGCATTCCACGGTCAGTGTCGTCGAGGGCGGTGAGCCCACCGTCATCAGCAACGCGGAGGGCGCCAGGACCACGCCGTCCGTCGTCGCCTTCACGAAGGACGGTGAGGTGCTGGTCGGCGAGTCGGCCAGGCGGCAGGCGGTGATCAACGCGGACCGCACCATCAGTTCGGTCAAGCGTCACATGGGCACCGACTGGACGATCGAACTCGACGGAAAGACCTTCAACCCGCAGCAGATCAGCGCGTTCGTCCTGCAGAAGCTGAAACGGGACGCCGAGGCCTACCTGGGCGAGACGGTCACCGACGCCGTGATCACCGTCCCGGCGTACTTCGGCGACTCCGAGCGGCAGGCCACCAAGGAGGCCGGCGAGATCGCGGGACTGAACGTCCTGCGCATCATCAGCGAGCCGACCGCCGCCGCTCTCGCCTACGGCGCGGACAAGGACGACGAGACAGTCATGGTCATCCACTTCGGGGGCGGCACCTTCGACGTGTCGCTGCTGGAGATCGGCGGCGGCGTGGTGGAGGTGAAGGCCACCAGCGGCGACAACCGGCTCGGCGGTGACGACTGGGACCAGCGCTTCGTCGACCTCCTGGTCCGGCGCTTCACCGCCGACCACGGCGTCGATCTCACCAAGGACAGGGCGGCGTTACGACGCCTGCGCGAGGCCGTGGAAAAGGCGAAGTTCGAACTGTCCTCGACCACCGAGACCACGATCGCCCTGCCCTACATCGCTAACTCCTCCGCCGAGGGTCCGCTGCACCTGGACGAGAAACTCACCCGCGCCCAGTTCCAGCAGCTGACGGCCGACCTGCTGGACCGCTGCAAGGCGCCGTTCAACAACGTCCTCAAGGACGCGGGCATCTCCCTCAAGGAGATCGACCATGTCGTCCTCGTCGGCGGCTCCACCCGTATGCCCGCCGTCATCCAGCTGATCGACGAACTGACCGGGGGCAAGGAACGGCGACGCGTCCGTTCGGACGACCCGGTCGCCGCCGGTGCCGCGCTCCAGGCGAGCGTCCTCAAGCACGAGATCCGGGACCTCATGCTGCTCGACGTCACCCCGTTGTCCTTAGGCATCGAGACCAAGGGCGGCATCATGAGCAAGCTCATCGAGCGCAACACCACGATCCCGACCAGGCGCTCCGAGATCTTCACGACGGCACGGGACAGCCAGACGGAGCTGAGGATCCAGGTCTACCAGGGCGAGCGCGAGATCGCCGCGTACAACAAGAAGCTCGGCACAGTGGAGTTGACCGGTCTGCCTCCGGCGAAGAGCGGCGACCCGGAGATCGAGATCGCCTTCGACATCGACGCCAACGGCATCCTGGGCGTCTCCGCCAAGGACCTCGGCAGTGGCAGGGAGCGGCGCGTGGTGGTCACCGGCCGCTCCGCACTGCCCAAGGCCGACCTGGAGCGCATGACGCGTGAGGCCGAGCGGTACGCGGACTGGGAGCGTCTGCGCCGCGAGGTCGCCGAGGCGCGTGACAAGGGCGAGCGGCTCATCAACTCCACCGAGAAGTTCCTCAGGGACCACAAGGACCGCGAGGACACGGTGCCGGCCGACATCAGGGCCGACATCAGGGCCGAGATCAAGTCCGCGGTCGGCGAGCTCAAGGAAGTCCTGAAGGGCTCGGATGCCGCAGCCGTCCGCGAGGCCACCGAGACGGCCACCGCCATCATCGGGGCGTTACTCGACCAGCTGCCCTAGGCATCACGGACGCGGAACGGTCAGCGCACCCAGCTACTGGTGAGAGTCCGGACGGCCGAGCCGTCGGGGTCGGCGAGGGTCGTGGCGACGAAGTCGCGGGCCCACTGCGAGGTCTGGACGCGGAAGGGCGGGTGGGCGGCGGTCAGGGCGTCGACGATCGGGGCGGCCGCCTCGGCCGGCGTCTGGGCGTTGCCGAACGACTGCTGGGTGCGGGCGATGTAGGCCTGAAGCGCCGGGCCGTACGGACCGGCGGCGGCGAGCAGGGCCGGGACGTCCAGGCCGAGGTTGGCGACGAACTCGCTCGCCACCGCGCCCGGTTCGACCACGGTGACGTCGACGCCGACGGTCGCGGCGACCGGCGCGAGCGACTGCATGAAGCCCTCGACGGCGAACTTGGCCGCGCAGTACGCCTCGTTGAAGGGCTGGCCGACGGCGCCGCCGACGCTGCTGACGGTGATCACCCGCCCCTTCGACGCGCGGAGGTGCGGCAGGGCGGCCCGGGTCATCGCCACCACGCCGAAGAAGTTGACCTCCATGGCCGCGCGGACGTCCTCGACGCTGCTCTGCTCGATGGTGCCGACCTGGGCCGCGCCGGCGTTGTTGACCAGCGCGCGGCCTTGAGCAGAGCGTCCGCCTTGCCGGTGTCGCGCATGGTGGCGATGGTCGTCCAGCCCGCCCGTGCGGTGCCGACGGCCGTGGCCAGGCCGATACCGGAGGACGTACCGGTGATCAGAACCGTCTTCGGGGAGGCCATGAGGGTCATCCTTGCCTGAAGGTACGACGGGCCCTTGTCCAGCGCATGACCCGATTCATTCTGCACGCAGTACGAGTTCCAGCAGCCCCGGGAACCGTGCGGCGAACTCCTCCCGGCGGAGCCGGTTGACCCGCTTTGGCCCCTCGTCCCGCTGTTCCACGATCCCCGCACCCCGCAGCACGGCGAAGTGGTGGCTCAGGGCGGCCTTGCCCACCGGCACGTCGAAGCTGCCGCAGCTGCGGGACCAGTCCGCCGAACCGGCCAACTCCCTCACCAGGGTGATGCGTACGGAATCGGCGAGGGCAGCGAGAGCCGTCTGTACGGGGACGTCGTCGGGGTGGGTGTGTTCGGGGGCGGCCCGATGACTTCCGGTGGTGCTGGTTCGCTGCGCCATGCCCGCCTCCTGCTCTCCCTTGCCGACTGTTCGATGAAAACCATACACTCGCGAGTGTTCGCTTTTCATTGAACAGTCGAGCGGGGAGTGTGTACGGCATGCGCGCAGTCGAGTTCCAGGAGTACGGCGGTCCCGAGGTCCTGAAGGTCGTGGAGGCGGAGGTCCCGCGGCCCGGCCCCGGCCAGGTGAGCGTCGACGTGGCGTACACCGGGGTGAACTTCGCCGACCTCAAGGCGCGCGGCGAGGGGTACCGGGTGCCAAGTCTCCCCTTCGTACCGGGACTTGAGGTCTCGGGCCGGGTACGGGAGGTGGGTGAGGGCGTCGAAGATCTTGCGGTGGGCCAGGAGGTGGCGGCTCTGACGGCGGGCGGCGCGTACGCGGAAGTGGCCGTCACCGACGCGGTGACCGTCTTCCCGCTCCCCGCGGGCGTGGACCTCCGCACGGCCGCCACGCTCCCCACGGTCCTCCCGACCGCGTACGCCCTCGTGCACTCGGTGGGCCGGCTGCAACCCGGCGAGACGGTACTCGTGCAGGGCGCGGCGGGCGGAATCGGCACGGTGGTGGGGCAGTTGGCGCGGGCGGCGGGGGCCGGGGCGGTGTACGGGGTCGTATCGAGCGCGGCGAAGGGGGAGTTCGCGCGGGGGTACGGCTACGACGAGGTGTTCGTGGGCGAGTTCGAGGCGCCGGTGCGGGCGGCGACGGCCGGGCGCGGGGTGGACCTCGCCCTGGACCCGGTGGGCGGCGACACCTTCCGCGCCGGCCTGGCCTCCCTCGCGACCTACGGCCGCCTGGTCTCCTTCGGCAACGCGAGCTCGGCGAAGCCGTGGCAGGTGGGCCAGCCCGAGCTGTACCCCGGCGCACTCTCCGTCTCCGGCTTCTCGATCCTGACCCTGGCCCAGAACGACCCTGCAGCCCTACGAGCCCTGACGGAGCGGGCGTTCGCGACGGTGGTCGACGGCACGGTGTCGTTGCCGGTGACTGCGGAGTTCGGGTTGTCGGAGGCGGCGGAGGCGCACCGGGTGATGGGGGCGCGGACGAGTACGGGGAAGTTGCTGCTCAGGGTGGCGGACTGAGGGTTGTTCACCGCGGGCCGGTGGGGGCTGGTCGCGCCCGCGCGGCGGAGCCGCAAATGTCTCAGCCTCGCGCCCCTGGAGGGGTGAGTGCAGTGGGCGCCTGTTGGTAGGTGAGCGTTGGGCCACTCGCTTCTTTGTCAGTGTCGGGCTTCCACGGTCCGCGTCAAGGGCGCTTCGCGTCGGCTACGCCGATGGCCCTGCGGGCCACCCTTGACCCGGCCCGCTCCAGCCCGTCTTAGAAGCGAGCGAGCGGCCCGGGGAGAGCAATGGGGGGCCGAGGTCTGCCAGTCCCTTGCCTGTACTGCGTTGCCGGCCGGTGTGGCGGGACGCGCCAGCGTCTCGCCAGCACGCCGCGCCGGCTCAGCGGCCAACCGCCGGTGGGGGGGGGAGGAGAAGGCCCGGAGGGGGTGGGGTGGGTGCCATAGAAGTGTGTCACTTCACGGGAAAGTGACACACTTTTTTGGACCCCATCAGCCGACCTGCGGGTCCGCGGGTCCGCGGGTCCGCAAGGAGAACGACTCGATCAGCCTCTACGTCGAAGCCGAGCACCGGATGGCCGTACTCGCCCTCCGGGTCCATGAGTACCGGCTTGCCCAAACGCCGCCCGATCTCCCGGAGGAAGCCGCAAAGCACATCAAGTCCGGGCACTCGGCATCCGCCGCACGGGACAGCACGGCCTCCGCCCGGGGCACCGGAAGCCCCCTCTCTCCCTCGGAGTACTGGCTCTTCCAGCCCTTCTCCGCGACAAGATCGAGGACCGCCTGCCAGTCATCCACCGAGGCATTCGGGACACGCATGTCCGGCAACGACCCCACCCAGTCCAGGTCGAAGAAGCACTTCACGTCATCCCACAACAGGTCGCTCACCCCGCCATGCTGCCCCGACCGCCGACATGGCGGCACCCCCGGCCTCCGGGAGCCCACCCACTCACCGTTGGCCGCTAAGCCGGCCCGGCGTGCTGGCGAGACGCTGACGCGCCCCACCACACCGGCCCACAACGCAGCCGACATGAGGGGCCGGCGGACCTCGGCCCCCCATTGCTCTCCCCGGGCCGCTCGCTCGCTTCTCCAACGGGCTGGAGCGGAGCGAGTCAAGGGTGGAGCGCAGCGGAATCGGCGCAGCCGACGCGTAGCGAAGCGAAGCGCCCTTTACTCGGTCCGCTCCAGCCCGACACTGACAAAGAAGCGAGTGGCCCAACGGCAACATTCCAACCCACCCCCACCGGACCCACGGCCATCCGTATCCCCCGAAACGGACGGACGCGGGCCCAGCTACCACCCAGTCTGGATCGCCGCGTAGCCACACCGGAAGAGGGTTCCAGAAATCTGCTCTAGAAATTCACTCTAGAACCGGGTTCGCAATACGCTGTCCCCCATGAGCCCCAAGCAACACCGCGGCGAGGTCACCGCAGACCTGCTCCTCGACGCCGCGCTACGCGTCTTCGCGGAACAGGGCGAACAGGGCCTCACCGTCAACGCCGTGACCAAGGCCAGCGGCGTCAGCCTCGGGAGTCTGTACCACCACTTCGGCAGTCTGGACGGGCTGTACGACGCCCTGGCGCAACGCTGGTTGAGCCGGCTGCTGGAGGACCTGGTCACCGCGCTCCGGAGCACCCGCACCGCCCGCACCGGCATCCGCGCGATCGTACGGACGCATCTGACGTTCGTACGCGAACACCGGGACGCCGCCCTGCTGTTGCACTCCACCAGAACCGATCAGCGGAACATGACCCGGGCCAGGGAACTGCGCGACTCCCAGGAGGCCAGGCTGTCGGTGTTCACCCTCTGGATCCAGTCCCATGTCGATTCGGGCGAGTTGGCCCCGCTGCCACCGGCCCTGATCGAGTCCCTGGTGCTGGGCCCGTTGGTCGGCTTCGTCCGCCGCTGGCTCTCCGGTGTCGACGACATCGAACCCGACCTCGACGAGGCCGCACGCGTACTGCCGGAGCGGATCTGGCGCTCCGTCGCCGCGGACCCGAAGTGAAGTGCCCCTGAACCCTGGACAATCCGGGGCGAATTTTGACACGGTGCGGTGTCATGCCCCTCGACTTCCGCACTTTCTACGCCGCCCAGAGCACGTACTCCGACCCCGGTGCCCTCGCCCACCGCTACGACGGTCTCCCCCGCGACCCGGCCCAACTCGCCCGTATCACCCGCGACTTGGTCGTGCACCGCCTGGAAGCCGGCTTCTACGACCACGTCCACCCCACCGACCGCCTGCACAACGACGCCGAGACCCGCTACATCGACGACATCCTCCGCATCCTCGTCGACCGGAACGACGCCCCGCTCACCCGACGACGCGAGGTCGGCGACCGGTTCGTCGGGACCTGCCGGGACTTCTCGCTGCTGCACTGCTCGTTCCTGCGCCACCTGGGCATCCCGGCCCGCACCCGCTCCGGCTTCGCCGACTACTTCAGCGAGAGCAGCTCCGACCGCTTCCACAGCGATCACGTCGTCACCGAGTACTGGCACGACGACCGCGGCTGGCTCCTCGCCGACGCCCAGCTCACCGACCCCGTCGTCACGGACCACTGGAACATCGACTTCGACCCGATGGACGTACCCCGCGACCGCTTCCTCGTCGCGGGCGAGGCCTGGCAGGCCATCCGAGCAGGTGGCGCAGACCCGGCGACCTTCGGACTGCATCCGCCGGAGGAGGGGCCGTTCTGGGGCGAGCGGTTCGTCGCCGGCAACATCCGCCTCGACCTCGCCGCCCTCAACAAGGTCGAGACCCTGCTCTGGGACGTCTGGAGCGAGGACGAGGGCAAGCCCGGGGAGCCGTTGCCGGAGCCGTCACGCCTCTTCTACGACCGTGTCGCACCGGTCGTCAGCGGCGAGGTCTCCTTCGACGCCGTACGGAAGTTGTTCGCCGAGGACGACATCCTGCGCACCCCGCCGACGGTGACCTGCTACGCCCCCTTCAACGGGCCCAGCCAAGTCACCCTGCGCCCCAGCACCGTCTAGGCCACGGTCCGCAGCCCCCGCACCTGAGCCGCCCCCATCCCCCGCACCACCCGATGCGCGCACACCGCCGCCAGCAACTCCCCCAGCAGGTCGGGGTCGTCGATCTCCAGGCCGAGCAACGACTCGATGCGTTCCAGACGTTGGTAGAGCGACTGGCGGCCGATGTGCAGCAGGGCCGCCGTCCGGGTGGGCGAGCAGCCGTGCCGCAGGTGTACCTCCAACGTCCGTACCAGGTCGCTGGGATGGGCCGCCTCCCACGCCAGCAGCGGGCCCAGCGCGTGCTGCACGAGCCGTGCCAGGCGGTCGCGGTTCGCGTCGACACCGCCCCGCGTCAGCTCCCGTTCCAGCGCCAGCGCCCGCGCCGATGTCACCAACGGGCCTTCCGGCGCGGCGGGTTCGGCGGCCGGGACGGTCAGGGCGAGTTCCAGCGTCGTACGGGCCGCCCGTAGCGTGTCGCTCCAGCGCAGCCAGCCGCTGGCCGCCTCGACCACGTGCCCGACCGCGACGGTCAGCCCGGGATCGGCGGCCGTGCGGAAGGCCTCCTGGACAGTGCGTATCGGGTCGCCGGAGACCGAGCCGGGCAGGGCCAGCAGCGCCAGTACGTCACCCGGGAACGCCGCCCGCAGCACGCCCGCCCCGCCCAGCAGCCGTACCGCCCGGTCCACGGCCGTCACCTCGTGCGCGCCGTGCACCGAGACCCCGATCAGGCGGGCGCCCGGTCCGGGGTGGAAGCCCGCGAGTGCGGCCCGCGCCTCGACCTCCGGCTGGTTCAGCGCGGCCTGGTCCGCGAGGTCGGCCAGCAGGGCGGCGGTGTGGTCGTCGCCCCACGGTCGTACGACGGAGCGGCCGGACAGGCCCCGGGCGACGATCGCCCGGTTGGCGGCCTCGGTGATCCGTACGAAGGGGACGACCCGGTGGAGGGCCAGGAGGGGAAGGCCCAGGCGGCGGGCCTCGTCGGTGACCTCCGGCGGCATCGTCGGGAGGGAGCGGCCGATCTCCACCGCCAGGCCGGAGGCGCCCCGGGCGGCGAGTTCGCGGACGTAGCGGCGGCGGGTCTCGGCGGAGGTGTCGGTGAGGCCGAAGCCGTTGGTGAGGAGGAGTTCGCCGCCGTCGAGGAAGTTCGCGCCCTCGTAGACCTCGCTGGAGTGGACCCAGCGCACGGGGCGGTCCAGAGCGGCCTCGCCGGCCAGGAGTTCGGGCTCGGCGGCGCGGACCGGGTCGAGGGCCAGGACCTCACGGAGGGTGAGTGCGGGCACGGGAACCTCCAGAGGCGCGGACAGTTCGTCCGGTTAAGGGTTGCGGGGAGAGTACTTTCCGCACGTTGCCCTCGTGTTTCGCCCACTGGAGAGTGAGGACATGAAGCCTTTGGATCAGGCACGGGCGAGCGCCTGGCTCGCCACCGCCGTCGAGGAGGCCCGCGCCGGGCTCGGCGAGGGCGGCATCCCGATCGGCGCCGCGCTCTACGGCGCCGACGGCACCCTGCTGGGGCGCGGCCACAACCGGCGCGTCCAGGACGACGACCCCTCGATGCACGCGGAAACGGCCGCCTTCCGGGCCGCGGGACGGCAGCGGTCGTATCGCGGGACGACCATGGTCACGACCCTCTCGCCGTGCTGGTACTGCTCGGGGCTGGTCCGCCAGTTCGGGATTTCGCGGGTCGTGGTCGGTGAGGCCGCCACCTTCCACGGCGGGCACGACTGGCTGGCCGAGCACGGTGTGGAGATCGTCCTCCTCGACGATCCCGAGTGCACCTCGCTGATGCGCGACTTCATCAAGAACAACCCGGCACTCTGGAACGAGGACATCGGCAGTGGTGTGGAACGAGGACATCGTTGACTGCTCCCCTCTCCGGAGGGAGGGGATTCCTGGCTCAGGCAGCCTCCTGGAGCGGCGCTCCACGAGGTCTTACGCCTTCGACACCAGCCGGGGCCAGACCAGCCCGGACGAGCATCACGTGCGCAGAGTTCTTGTCCCTGGGGGACACGAGCCCGCACGCGGTGCAGGTGTAAGTGCGTTCCGGCAACGGCAGCGCGTGCTTGGCTCTCGCTCCGCACCTTCCGCAGTCCATGGTGCTGTACGCGGGATGTACCAGTCGTACGTCCCGCCCATGTTTGCGCCCCATCTCCAGCAGGGCCTTCTTCGTGGCACCGATCGCGGCATCGGCTGCCTTCCGCGCCATCGAACTCTTGGCGAGGAACTTCGCCTTGAAGTCCTCCACCGCGATCACGTCATGATCGCGAATGACTTTCTTGGCCCATTTACGACCAGCATCCTGCCGCCGTCGCGCGATTTTCTGGTGCGTTTTCACGTGCAGTTTCCTGGCCTCGCGGTAGCCCTTGGAAGCCGCTTGTCCCTTCGGGCGCCTGCGGCGGGCCATTGTCCGGTCGTACTTGGTCAACTCCGCTTTGGCTTTCCAGCCGTATTCGGCGTGTGGAAGATCGTGCGCGTCACTGGTGGTTGTTGCGGTGTCCTTCACCCCCCAGTCGACACCAATAACAGCGCCGGTGGCGGGAAGCGGCTGCACCTCTGCAGGCACCACGAACGATGCATACCAATGGCCGATGCTGTCGCGATACACACGCACACTGGACGGGTTGGCCGGCAGGGCCCGCGACCACACCACCGTCAACTCGATCCCACCTGCGACATGCAGTCGGCCGCCCTCAAGCCGAAACCCACGCCGGGTGTAGTTCAACGTCGGCGGCGCCTCGCGCTTCCTCTTGCACTTCGGCATCCCGGCCCGCTGCTTGATGGGCAACCGGTCCTTGATGTCTTTGAGCGCCTTCGCTCGGGATTTGCCGAAGTCACGAATGACCTGTTGTTGCGGCACAGAAGAACCCTCTGCCAACCACCGAGTGGAGGCTCGGGTCTCAGTCAGCATCTTGTCCAGACGTGCTGGTCCGCACTTCTCGCCGTCGGCGTAGGCCTTCTTGGACCGTGCCACGCACTCGTTCCAGATCCATCGGTATCGGTCCCACTCCGCCAGCAACGCAGCCTGAGCGGTCGTCGACACGCGCAGGCGGTAGGTGTGCCGCGCATGCCCGGCCTCCAGCCCTCGTTGCGGTGTCGTCATGACACCACTTTACCACTACGCTGTGCGGCATGGACAACGAAGCACGCATCACCCTCAGACTGCCTACCGACCTCCACACGTGGCTGGTCGCCGAGGCGAAGTCCGCCCGCAGGTCCCTCAATTCCGAAATCGTGTACCGCCTGGAGGGCGAGCGCGCTGCCGCCGAGACAGACAGCACTTCGTCCTGAGGCCAAATCGCCCTTCCTATCCTGCTCAGCAGGCATTCGCTCCCCCGGCCCGAAGCCGGGACGCTCCTGGAGGTTCTCAGTGGCCACTCCAACCCCTCGCATCCCGACGATCGATCTGCGTCCCTGGCTTACCGGAGACGAGGAGACCCGCGAGGACATCGCCCGTACCGTCGACAGCGCCCTCCGGACGGCCGGGTTTCTGCTGGTCACCGGGCATGGGGTCGACCCGGCGCTGCGGTCCCGGATCCGGGAGGCCGCGCGTGCCTTCTTCGCGCTGCCGGTCGGCCTCAAGGAGCCGTACTCCGCCAAGGTCGGCGGGCGCGGCTGGCTCGGGCCGGGCGCCGAGGCCAACGGGTACTCGGAGGGGACCGAGACGCCGCCGGATCTGAAGGAGTCGCTGACCTTCGCGACGCACCGGCCGTTCGAGGACCCGGTGATCAACGCCGAGTGGTACGCGCCCAATGTGTGGCCGACCGAGATCCCCGGGCTCCAGGAGCTGTGCGAGGAGTACCTCGACCGGATGGGCGAGCTGGAGAAGCAGTTGCTGTCGCTGCTCGGCACGGCCCTCGGGCTCGAACCCGACTTCTTCTCCCGGCACATGGACCATCCGACGTACGGGTTCAACATCAACTGGTATCCGGGGGTGGAGGTCGTCGGGGAGCCGGAGCCGGGGCAGTTCCGGATCGGGCCGCACACCGACTTCGGGACGGTGACCATCCTCGACCGGCAGGCCGGGAAGGGCGGCCTGCAGGTCTTCACCGACGAGGGCGGGTGGGAGGACGCGCCGTTCGACGCGGAGGCGTTCACCATCAACATCGGGGATCTGATGGCCCGTTGGACCGGGGACCGGTGGCGGTCGGGGCGGCACCGGGTGCTGCCGCCGCCCGCCGACGCGCCCGCCGAGGAGCTGATGTCGCTGGTCTACTTCGGCGAGTGCACCCCGGGCACGCTCGTGGAGTCCGTGCCCGCGCCGGTCGGGCGGGTGGCGTACGAGGCCGTCGACTCGCATGTGTATCTGCGGGAGAAGCTGGACTCGATCACCGTCGACTGACCACCTCGTACCCGACCGGCGCAACCACCCTTTCGCGGGCGCTCGTTGCTACGGGCGCTCGCCCGCCTTGTCGACGATCGCCCGGCGCAGGACGGCGGTGTTCGCGGTGACCGTGCCCTTCTTCACGTCTCCGTTGTCCTTGGTGGCCACCTCGCGCTCGCCGAGGAACTCGTGGGTCTTCGCGTCGAAGATCCACTCGTCCCGGAGCGGGTTGTCGGGGTCGGTGCGGGCGATGGCGACACCGGGCCGCCCGGCGGCGTCCACCGCGTGCTCGACGGTCGTGATGCCGGGAATCCTGGCCACGGCCCGGAAGAGCGCGGCGCTCTGCTCCGGCGGCACGATGGAATTGCTCAGGAGATCGCCTACAAGCACGAACATGGCCTGGTTCTTCTCCTGGCCGCTGTACTTGGGGGCGGTTTTGGCCAGGTAGTCGTACATCGCGTCGGCGTCGGTCGGCAGCGTCTTCACGTGGTTGTAGAAGGACGAGACGTCCCAGCCTGCCTTGCCCGGCTTCACGTCGACCGGGATGGAGTGCGCCCCCACGCCCGCCTCCCGCACCATGCCGGTGTGCAGGCCGTCCACCGACATCCACACCTCCTGCCGGTGGAGCGGATCGATCTTCGTCTTCATTCCCTCCCCGGTGTGCATGTACGACACCTTGCTGTCCACGTACACGAACTGGTCGTCGCGGACCGTGCCATAGGACTTCTCGTGCTCGGCCGCCAGCGCGATGTCTTCGAGGAGCTGGACCGTGGACCTGCTCGGCGGTTGCGCGTGCGCCGGGGCGGAGCCGGACGACGGCAGAACCACGAAGGCGACGGCTGCGGCGGTGGCGATGGCTGCCGCGGCGATCGCGGGCCGCAGCCACTTGCTCCGCCCGGGGGCGGTCGCCTCCTCGTGGACGGGTGTGGTCTCGTGCCGGATCTCGGTCATCAGATGCTCCTTGAGGAGTCGGTGACGGCCCGGCGGAAGGTCTCTCTCGGGAAGTTCCGGGAGTTGATTCATCGTTGTCCCTCCCTCGGGGGCCCGACCGCACTGTCGCGGTCACCTTTCATCTGTCCGTTCCGCGCGGGGAGTTCCGTACTTTTGAGATGTTTCGCGAGCTTTGCGCGCGCCCGCGAGAGCCGCGACCGTACCGTCCCCACCGGCACCCCGAGCGCCTCGGCCGCCGCCTGGTAGTCGAGCCCTGACCACACGCACAGGGCCAGCACCTCGCGCTCGGCGCGGCGCAGGGTGGCCAACGCGGTGCGTACGAGGGCGAGTTCGGCCACGTCGTCGAGGCGGGCGGCGACCTCGTCGGCGAAGTCGCGCTCGACCTCGTCACGGGGCAGCCGGGACACGGCCGCCGTGTGTCTTCGGGTCGCGCGGCGCGTGTTGCGCGTGACGTTGGTGGCGATGCCGAGCAGCCAGGGCCGTAGCGAACCGCCTTCCTCGTCGACCTTGCCGCGCAGGCGCCAGGCGTCCAGGAAGGTCAGCGACACGATGTCCTCGGCCTGCGCCCAGTTGCCCGTGAGCCGGAAGGCGTGGTTGTAGACGGAGCGTGCGTACGCGTCGAAGAGCTCGCCGAAGGCGTCGTGGTCCCCCGCGCGGATGCGTTTCCTCAACTTCAGATTCGTATCCACACCCCTCTACCTGTCCGGACGACAAAGGCCGGTTCCGGTGACTCACGTCACATGGAACCGGCCTGTGCGGTAAGGGAGTTACACGCCGGCGTAGGAGTGCTTGCCGCCGACGAAGATGTTGACGCCGTAGTAGTTGAAGATCCAGCAGCCGAAGGCGATCAGGGCCAGGTAGGCGGCCTTGCGGCCCTTCCAGCCGGCCGTGGCGCGGGCGTGCAGGTAGCAGGCGTAGGCGACCCAGGTGATGAACGCCCAGGTCTCCTTCGGGTCCCAGCCCCAGTAGCGGCCCCAGGCCGACTCGGCCCAGATCGAGCCCGCGATGATCGTGAACGTCCACAGCGGGAAGACGGCCGCGTTGACGCGGTAGGAGAACTTGTCGAGGTTCGCCGAGGCGGGCAGCCGCTCCATCACGGAGGTGGCGAAGGCGCCGGGCTTGCCGCCGCTCGCGAGCTTGCTCTCGTACGAGTCCTTGAAGAGGTACAGCAGGGTGCCCACCGCGCCCACGTAGAAGACCGCGCCGCAGATGATCGCCGTCGAGACGTGGATGTACAGCCAGTACGAGTGGAGGGCGGGAACCAACTGGTCGCTGGCGGTGTACAAGACAGTGACGGCGATACCGAGATCGAGGAGGACCGTCGTGACCAGGAACAGGCCGAGCCAGCGCACGTTCTTCTTGAGCAGCAGCAGCGTCAGATACACGCCGACGGCGACCGTGGAGAAGGTGATGTTGAACTCGTACATGTTGCCCCAGGGCGCCCGCTCCACCGAGGCCGCGCGGGCGAGAACACCGCTCAGCTCGACGATGAACGCGAGCACTGTGAGGGACACGGCGATACGGCCGTAGAGGTCGCCCTGTTCGTCCCCGCCGTGCGCACCGGGACCGTCCGGCACGTCACGCGAGCCGGACGCGGCCCGGACGACGACCTTCGGCCGCTCCAGGACGGCGGTGCCGCCCGCGTTCTGCACGGTGACGGCGGGCGCGTCCGCCTTCTTCGCGGCGGCGGCACCGGTCAGCGCGGCGGCCGTGCGGCCGATCTTGCTGCGGCTGCCGAAGGTCCATTCGGCGATGTACGCCAGGAAGGCCAGGGTGTAGACGGCCATCGAGGAGTAGATCAGCGTGTTGCTGACATTGGCGAGGTGTTCGTTGGTGGCGGCGGCGAGATTCACTGCTGCTCAGCCCCTTCGGGGGGTACGGGGGGTTCGTCGTCGGTCTTCGTCGGGGCCCGGTCGTGCACGAGTGCCGCCAGGTCGCCGAGTTCCTCGGGGAGTTTCGCGGACTCGCTGCGGCCGAGCCCGGCCATCTCGACGACGGTGCTGCCGTCGTCGCCGGTGGTGGCGCGCACCCAGACGCGGCGGCGCTGGATGAACAGGGAGCCGGCCAGACCGAAGATCGCGGTGAGCGCGCCGGCCAGCGCCCAGGTGGTGCCGGGCTGCTGGACGACCTGGAAGCCCGCCCATTCCTTGATCTGCTTGTCGAAGGTGATCGACCCGGCGCCGTTCGGCAGGGTCATCGTCTCGCCGGGCAGCAGCTGTTGCTTGAGGATGTTGCCCTTGGAGTCCTTGAACTGCTTCAGGTTCTTGGTCTCCAGCTGGTACACGTTCTGCGGGATGCCCGCGTTGACGCCCAGGTCGCCGTGGTAGCCGGTGACGTTGAGCACCGGGTAGTCGAGACCGGGGTACTGGGAGAACATCGTGCCGCTGCTCTTGGCGTACGTCGGCACGAACACGGCCGCGAAGCCGAGCTGTTCGGCGACGCCCTGGGCGTTCTTGTAGCCGTCGAGGACCTTGATGGCGCCCTGCGAGGTGACGTTGGAGTCGATCGGCAGCATCGGTACGGCCTGGTGGAAGACCACGTTGCCCTTGCCGTCCCGGACGGTGACGACGGGGGCGTAGCCGTGGCTGACGAGGTAGACCTTCGAGTCGCCGATCTCCAGCGGCTCGTTGACCTTGATGGTGTGCTTCTCCGCCTTGCCGTAGGCGCCGATGCTGTAGCTGATGTCGGCCTGGAAGGTGCGCGGGGTGCCGCGGTTGGGGCCGGTGCGCTCGTAGGTGCCGACGAAGTTCTTCAGGTTGAAGCTGAAGGGGACGAGGTCGTCGTCGCTGAAGAGGTTGCCGGACTTGAAGTCGTCGTACTGGGTGAGGGTGTTGGAGAAGCCGTCGCCCTCGACGATCAGCTTGTCGCCCTCGGACTTGAAGAGCTGGCCCCAGGCGAAGGCGATCAGCATCACGATCAGCGCGAGGTGGAAGAGCAGGTTGCCGGTCTCGCGCAGATAGCCCTTCTCGGCGGCTACGGCGTCCCCGGCGACGTGGGCGCGGAAGCGCCGCTTCTTCAGGACCGTGAGGGCGACTTCGCGGACCTGCTCCGGTTCGGCGGCGGTGCGCCAAGTGGCGTAGGCGGGAAGGCGGTTGAGGCGTTTGGGGGCGCCCGGCGGACGGCCGCGGAGCTGGCCGACGAACTGCCAGGTGCGCGGGATGATGCAGCCGATGAGGGAGACGAAGAGGAGGACGTAGATCGCGCCGAACCAGGCGGAGCCGTAGACGTGGAAGAGGCCGAGCTTCTGGTAGATCGGCCCGAGCGTCTTGTGCGCGGCCTGGAACTCGGAGACCTTCAGCGCGTCGGTGCCGGACTGCGGGATCAGCGAGCCGGGGACCGCGCCGAGCGACAGCAGGAACAGCAGCATCAGCGCGACCCGCATCGAGGTCAGTTGCCGCCACATCCAGCGCGCCCAGCCGAGCACTTCACGGCCGGTCCAGGCGAGCCAACCGGTCAGGCCGGGCCTGCGGTTGCCGCCGAAGGAGCCGGGCATCGCGGTCTCGACGGGGGCCGTGGAGAGCTGGGAGCCGGCGGCGCCGAGGTCCTGCTCCTCGGCGGCGGACGAGTCGGTGGTCGTCTTGCTCATCGATCAGATCCCTACAGTGAAGCCGTCGGACCAGCTCTGCATGTCCTGCACCAGCGCGTCCCAGGCGCCGGTGAGCAGCAGCACGCCGGTCACGATCATCATGGTGCCGCCGACGCGCATCACCCAGACGTAGTGGCGCTTGACCCAGCCGAAGGCACCGAGGGCCTTGCGGAACGCGACCGCGGTGAGGACGAAGGGGACACCCAGGCCGAGACAGTACGCGACGGTCAGTATCGCTCCGCGCCCGGCACTCGACTGCTGCGAGGAGAGCGCGATGACGGAGGCGAGCGTGGGCCCGATGCAGGGCGTCCAGCCGATCCCGAACAGCGCGCCGAGGACGGGCGCCCCGATCAGTCCGGCGGCCGGCCGCTTGTGGAAGCGGAACTCGCGCTGGGTGAGCCAGGGCATCATCCCCATGAAGAACACGCCCATGAGGATCATGAGCACGCCCAGCACCTTGGTCAGGACGTCCTTGTTCTCCTGGAGCGTGTACCCGAAGTAGCCGAACAGGGCCCCGCCGGAGACGAACACGGCGGTGAATCCGAGCACGAACAGGGAAGCACCCAGCACCATCCGGCCCCGGCGGGCATCGCCCAGGTCGGTGCCGGTGACTCCCGTGACGTAGGAGAGGTAGCCGGGGACCAGCGGCAGGACGCACGGGGAGAAGAAGGAGACGAGCCCGCCGAGCACGGCGATGGGCAGCGCCAGCAGCAGAGCCCCGTCGCGGACCGTGGTGTTGGGTTCAGTGATGGCGGCGGCGAGCAGCACGTCAGCTCACTTCTCCGCGATGACCGGGTCGAGCATCTCGCGCAGCTTCTCCTCGCTGAGTGCCTGGAGTGCGCGCGCCGCGATCTTGCCGTCCCGGTCGATGACGATCGTGGAGGGGATGGCCTGCGGGTTGAGGGTGCCCTTCTTGAACCGGAGCATCAGCTTGCCCGTCGGGTCGTACAGGCTGGGGTAGGGGACGGCGTACTTCTTCTCGAAGGCCACGGCCGGTTCGGTGCTGGTGTCGCGGGTGTTGAGGCCGACGAACTGGACGTCCTTGTCCGCGGTGGCCTTGGCGACCTGGACCAGGTTGTCCGCCTCGGCGCGGCACGGGGAGCACCAGGAGCCCCACACGTTGACGACGAGGACCTTGCCCTTGTAGTCGGCGGTGTCGAGCGTCTTGCCGTCGATGGTCTTGCCGGACAGGTCGGGGGCGGCCTGGCGGTCGCCCTTCTTGACGGTCGCGATGCCGTCGGAGCCGGTGATGAAGTTGGTGTTGCCGGAGCCTCCGGAGGTCCCTCCGGAGCTGCAGGCGGACAGCACCAACGCGGCGACGGCAACGCCGGCGGTCGACAGGACGGCGCGGCTACGGGCGCGACTGGCGGCACTCATGTGAAAAGTTTCGCATGCCCGTTCTGGGGATCTTGGGCGCCCCCCTCAAGGGCACCCGACGGGCGGAAAACCGCATTTCAGACGACGTTTCAGGCGGCGTCTCCGGTGGCGCTGGAGGAGCTGCTGGGGCTCGCGGCCAGGAAGGACTTCCAGCCGCCGGCCGGCGCCTGGCCGACATCGAGGCCGCGCAGCTTGGCGAGCACCTCGGGCTTCTGCACGTCGATCCAGTCGGTGAACTGCTTGAAGGAGACCATGCGGACGTCCTCGCCCTTCTCCTTCTCCTGGGCTATGTGCTTGAAGGCCTGCTCGACGGCGTCCATGTAGATGCCGCCGTTCCAGTGCTCGAAGTGGTTGCCGATGAAGAAGGGGGCGCGGTTGCTCTCGTACGCGCGCTGGAAACCGGAGATGTAGGCCTGCGCGGCCTGGGTACGCCAGCCTGGGTAGTTGTAGGCGGGCGCGTTGGTGGAGTTGACCGACTGGTTGGCCAGCATGTTGTAGTCCATCGAGAGGACCTCGAAGCTGTGCCCGGGGAACGGGACGGCCTGGAGCGGGAAGTCCCACACGCCGTTCTTCTTGTCGGGCCAGACCTGCCGGCCGCCGGGCGAGGAGGCGTCGTAGCGCCAGCCGAGCGAACGGGCGGTGGGCAGCAGCTGGTTCTGGCCCAGGAGACAGGGCGTACGGCCGCCGACGAGTTCCTTGTCGTAGTCGAAGGGCAGCGCCGGCAGGTCGTGCCAGCCGGTGTTGGTGCGCCACTCCTTGACGAAGGACTTGGCCTGGTCGATCTCGCTGCGCCACTGCTGGGGCGTCCAGTTGGCGACGGTGCCGTAACCGGAGCAGAAGTGGCCGTTGAAGTGGGTGCCTATCTCGTGGCCCTCCAGCCACGCGCGCCGGACGTTGGTCAGGGTCGCCTTGACGTGCTCGTCGGTGAGGTAGCCGATGTCGGAGGCGCCACGGGCGTTGTTCGGCGGGTTGTACTGGCGCTTCTTCGACTCGGGCAGCAGATACAGGCCGGAGAGGAAGAAGGTCATGCTCGCGCCGTGCTGCTTGGCGAGGTCGAGGAAGCGGGGGAACAGTCCGTTGCCGACCTCGCCCGCGCCGTCCCAGGAGAAGATCACGAACTGCGGCGGGGTCTGCCCGGCCTCCAACGGCACCGGCTTCGCGGGCTGCTTGGGCTGGCTGCCGGTGAAGGACGTGGAGCCGTCACCGATGGGCTTGGCCCGGGGCTCCATGGACTTGCTGGGGCCGCCGGAGTGGCCCTTCTTGGAGCCGCCGAAGGGGTCCGACCCCTGCGAGCCGAGCGAGCCGCACCCCGCGAGTCCTACGGCTGCCGCGGCGCCGGCACCGACTCCGAGCATTCCCCGTCGAGTGAGACTCCGCATTGCTTCCCCATCCGTCGCATCCTCTGTGGTCTAACTGTGAGAGGACGCGACGGACGGGAAAGTTCGCCGGGAACCATCCGGGTTCCGAAACAAATGTCACAGGCCCGTCTCAGCAACTGACCCTGACGGGTGACCGGATCGTGATATCCACGACATTCAGGCGCCGAACGCCTTGTCCTTCCCCTTCACCGGCTTCGCGCCCGCGAGGAGATGCGCCGGGACGAGATCACGGGCCGGCTCGGTGTAGCCGACGGACACGATCTTGTCGCCGCGGTAGGTGAAGGTCGTCAGGGACGCGAGCGTGCACTGCCGCTTGCGCGGGTCGTGCCACAGCCGCCGCCGCTCGACATAGGACCGCACGATCCAGATCGGCAGCTGATGACTGACCAGCACCGCCTCGTGCCCGCGCGCCACGTCCTTGGCGGCGTCCAGCGCCCCCATCATCCGCACCACCTGGTCGACATACGGCTCGCCCCAGGACGGCTTGAACGGATTGACCAGGTACTTCCAGTTGTCGGGCTTCTTCAGCGCGCCGTCGCCGACCCCGAAGGTCTTGCCCTGGAAGACGTTGTCGGCCTCGATGAGCCGCCCGTCGGTCGCGAGGTCGAGCCCGTGCGCCTTGGCGATCGGCGTGGCGGTCTCCTGCGCCCGCTCCAGCGGGGAGGCGACGACATGCGTGACATCGCGGGAGGAGAGGTGCTCGGCGACCCGGTCGGCCATCTGCCGCCCGAGCTCGGACAGGTGATACCCGGGCAGCCGCCCGTACAACACCCCATCGGGGTTGGCGACTTCACCGTGCCGCATCACGTGCACGACGGTGATGTCACTGGTGGCGCTGCTGCTCATCGGGTGGCCTCCGCCGCCGCTCGGGCCGCCGCCGGGAGGGCGTCGGCGATCCGCTGGATGGCCCGTTCGTCGTGGGCCGTGGAAACGAACCAGGACTCGAAGGACGAGGGAGGCAGATAGACCCCGCTCGCCAGCATCGAGTGGAAGAACGCGGTGAAGCGGTACGACTCCTGCGCCTTGGCGTCCTCGTAGTTGCGCACGCTCCGGTCGGTGAAGAACACGGAGAACATGTTGGAGGCGTTCTGCAGCCGGTGCGCGACACCTTCCTTGCTGAGCGCCTCGGTGACGAGCGCCTGGATCTGCGTCGATACGGCGTCGATCGTGGCGTAGGCCGCGTCGTCGAGGAGCCGCAGCTGGGCGAGACCGGCGGCGGTGGCAACGGGGTTACCGGAGAGGGTGCCGGCCTGGTAGACGGGCCCGGCGGGAGCGAGGTGCCCCATGATGTCGGCGCGCCCGCCGAACGCGGCGGCGGGGAAACCACCGCCCATCACCTTCCCGAAGGTCATGAGATCGGGCACGACCCCGTCGATCCCGAACCACCCGGCCTTGCTGGTCCGGAACCCGGTCATGACCTCGTCGGAGATGAAGAGGGCACCGTTCTTCGAGCAGGCGTCCTTGAGCCCCTGGTTGAACCCGGGCGTCGGCGGCACGACCCCCATATTCCCGGGCGAGGCCTCGGTAATAACGCAAGCAATCTCACCGGGATGCCGATGGAAGGCCTCGTTCACGGCTTCGAGATCGTTGTACGGCAGGACGATCGTGTCGCCGGCCTGGGCGCCGGTGACGCCAGGGGTGTCGGGCAGCGCGAAGGTGGCGACACCGGAACCGGCGGCGGCCAGCAGCGCGTCGACGTGACCGTGGTAACACCCGGCGAACTTGATGACCTTGGGCCGCCCGGTGAACCCACGGGCGAGCCGGATCGCGGACATGGTCGCCTCGGTACCGCTGCTGACGAGCCGCACCTGCTGCACGGGCCCGACCCGGGCGACGATCTCCTCGGCGAGCGCGACCTCGCCCTCGCCGGGGGTCCCGAAGGAGGTCCCGCGCGAGACGGCGTCCTGTACTGCGGCGATCACATCGGGCTGGGAGTGCCCGAGGATCATCGGACCCCAGGAGCACACGAGGTCGACGTACTCGCGCCCGTCCGCGTCCGTCAGATAGGGACCGTTGCCGGACACCATGAACCGGGGCGTGCCGCCGACGGCGCGGAAGGCGCGCACCGGGGAGTTCACGCCGCCCGGTGTGACGACCGACGCACGGTCGAAAAGAGCCTGCGAGACGGGTGCTTCGTAGGGATAGGGCAGTGCGCTGGGCAGTACACCTGCCGGTTCACTTGGCGTTTCGCTGGGCGTTTGGCTCATGACCTGCGACTTCTCCGACTTCTCGGACTCCGGGACCTCAGTTACCTCCTCAGGGTAGGCGGCGGGACGGCGGGCACGGGCCCCCACCCATCTGCGAGACTGGGAGGTGATACACACAGACACACACAGCTCATGCGGGCGCCGGTGTACAGGGCTTGCGCAGATCCTGCGGACAGGTGTTTCAGCGCACGTTTCGGCGGGCGGCCGTGGGGGAGGTCACTGACACGATGATCGGGTTGCGCGGCTGGGGCCACGCGTCCTAGAAAAGCAGTCGGGTGGAGATATGCATCGCGGTGGCGGACTGGGCGAGGGGACTGACGATCTGGGTCCTCGGCGTGCCCGGCGGGGGAAGCACCGACGCGACGCGGAGGAGGCCGAGGCACGGCAGGGTGGTCCTGGATCGGGGTCGGGGTCCGGCTTGGGATCGGGGTCGGGGCCGGGGTCGGGTTCTGGCTTGGGGTCGGGATCGGGACCGGGTTCCGGCTTGGGGTCGGGATCGGGTTCAGGATCCGGCTTGGGTTCAGGGTCGGGATCGAGTTTGGGACCGGGTTCGGGTTTGGGTTCGGGTTTGGGACCGGGTTCGGGTGAGTCGGATCGGGATGAGCGACGTATCGAACGTCGGATCGATCAGTTGCGGGCGGGGAGCAGGAATGGTGGTCGGGTGGGGGTGACCTACAAATACTTCGGTGCGCCCGACGGCGCGACCGCGGCCCGCGTCCCGATCTCGATGCGCCCCGAGGAACTCGGCGGCGACGAGCTCGGGATGAACGGCATGTTCACCAAGATCAAGCCGGAGACGATGGCCGCGATGGTCCTCACCGGCATCGAGGGCGTCCCGCTCAACAAGGTGCCCCCGCTGGAACTGGTCGTCCTCCACCCCGACTACGCCGTCGTCAAACTCCCGATGACGGTCGTCGACCCGCTCCGCGGAATCGGCGAGGAGGCGGTGGGCGCGGCGGCGTTCATCTGGTCGACGGTGCCGGACCGGGGCGGGCCTCGGGACGCGTTCAATGTGTACCAACTGCTGCACGAGTGGCAGGACTTCAGCCATCGGCTGCATGAGGCGGGGCATCAGCCTTATTGCCTTGTTTGGCCGTGAGCGAGCTGAGGGTTCGCGGCTGCGGACGGGCGGGGTTTTCGGACCCCGCCTTCGTCATGTGCAGCGAGTAGTTCCAACGCCTCCTCCCAGTGGTAGCGGTCGGCCCCGCCGCCAGCGGCCCACTTGTTGACCGTGTTGAAGGTGGCCGGCGCGACCGTGATCGCGACCGCGCGCGGGAGCGGGCGGAGCTCACCGGGGGTGCGCCAGGCGGAACAGATCGAGTAGCCGGTCTGCGTCTCGATCGCCCCGGTGTCGAGGAAGCCCAGGCCCTGCGGGGTGGCAATGACGCCGACGACATACGGGAAGGGCTTCTTCTCCGGGATGGTCGGCTCGGTCACGCGGGGACTCCACGAAGGTGAGCTTCTCGTTCCGCAGCCAACCTGGTCACCAGTTTCACTCGGGCCGATCTCACTCAACGCCCAGAGGCTGCTGACCAGTTGGGCCCGGCCGCGCAACGGGAGCGGGCCGGAACCCCAGTTGGGCTGCGCGAGCCGCACCGCTCGGCCCAACTGAGGCCAGTGATCAGGTAATTGGCTTGCCCGAAAGATCCACAATGGCTAGCCTCACTCCCCGACCGAATCAACATGCTCACAACAAACGGGGAGTAAGCGTGCGCCATCGCACCATCATCGCCGGGTTCTGTGTCGTCGCGGCACTGTGCATCTCACCGCCGGCCTACGCATCCGCCACCGGCTGCACAGGCAACCCGGGCAGCAACGGATCGAAGTGCATCGACGTCAAGGGCACCAAGCTGCACGTGGACACGGTGAAGACCACACTGACCAAGAACCACGCCGACGACTGCGGCAAGGCCACCATCACGATCGGTTCGGGGTGGAAGAAGACCAGCGCCAAGATATGTGAGGCACGGGACTTCTCCTGGGGGCCGATCACGGTGAACAAGAGTTTCCCGGACGGCACCAAGGCATGCGCCAGCTGGTCCAACTACCCGGACGGCAAGGCGTGCATAACCATCCACGACTGATCGGCTGACATCGAGCGATCAGAGGCTGGGTGCCGGACCGATGAGCAGGACGGTCCGGCACCTCGGGATCAGTCGGAGCAGAGGTTCCAGGCCGGGGCCACTCCGTCGAGCAGCTGCCGGCCGTCCTTCTCCTTGACCTGCCACGCGGTGCACAGTGGGCGTTGACCAGCCGTACCACTGACGACCACGAAGGATGTCCCGTACCGGCGCTTCACCACTGCTTGCAGGGGTTCCACCGGCTTCGGTCCCAGCTTCTTGACGTAACTCCCGGCGTAGCCGTCGGAGACCGTGTCCTCGTCGAAGAGGTTCTGCAGGGTGTCGCCGTCCTCGTCGTGGACGGCCTTCTGTACGTCCGCCCGAAGCGCCTGGAGGTTCGGCGCTCCCTTGGGGGGCTCGGTGGCAATGGAGTAGCAGATGACTCCCAACCACGTGGCCAGCCCTGCCAGCAAGACGATCAGCCCCAGACGCGACCTCCATTTCTGCTTCTCGGATTTCACAGAAGTACCCCTTAGCGGCGCATACGTCCGCGCGCCGCGGACGCCCATGGTCATGTGGATGGATGGTAGGCCCAGGCTGGAGGATCCCCCGCAGCGGGGACTGGCCCTGTGATGTGCGGGTCTTCCGCCGGAAGCACTGCACTGGCTGTGGCCCAGCGCGGCGTCTGCCGAGCGTCTGCGGAGCGAATCCACCGGCATTCGCCCAATCCGGCCGTCAGCCGGACTGTTCGCCGCCTCCTGGCAGACTGTCCGAAGCCGGTGAAGGAGAGTTCCGCATGTCGATGGTCGGCAACCTGCGCAAAGTGGCCCGCCTGGCCGGGCGGCGCCGCCGCGTGGACCTCAACCACCCGGCCCGCTCTCCGCTCGGCTCCGCGGTGGTCAACTGCGTGATCTATCGCGACGGCATTCGCCAGCCCGACACGAGCACGGTCGAAGAAGCCGTCCAGCAAGTACGCAAGCGCGGCCACGACTTCGTGTGGCTGGGCCTGCACGAACCGAGCGAGACGGAGTTCGCGCAGGTCGCCGGAGTCTTCGGGCTGCACCCGCTGGCCGTCGAAGACGCCGTACAGGCTCATCAGCGACCCAAGTTGGAGCAGTACGACGACGTTCTGTTCGCCGTCTTCAAGACCGTCACCTATGTCGAGCACGAGCAGCTCACCGCCACCAGCGAGGTCGTCGACACCGGCGAGATCATGGTCTTCACCGGACCCGACTTCGTGGTCACCGTCCGTCACGGACGCCACGGTTCCCTCGGCCCCCTGCGCGAAGAACTGGAAGCAGACCCCGAACAGCTGGCCAAGGGCCCGTCCGCAGTGCTGCATGCCATCGCCGACCACGTCGTCGACGACTACCTGACCGTCACCGACGCCATCCAGGACGACATCAACGAGGTCGAGTCCGAGGTCTTCTCCCCGCAGGGTTCGCAGAGCGCGGATGCCGGCCGCAGCTACCAACTCAAGCGTGAACTGCTTGAGTTGAAGCGGGCCGTGGTCCCTCTCGCCCGCCCCTTGGAGGTGCTCTCGACCAGACACCTGCGCTCCGTCGACCCGGAGATACGGGCCTACTTCCGGGATGTGGCCGACCACCTGGCCCGCGTCACCGAGCAGATCACCTCCTTCGGTTCCCTGCTCGATTCCATCCTGCAGGCCCACCTCGCGCAGGTCGCCGTGGCCCAGAACGAGAGCGCTCGCAAGATCACCTCCTGGGCGGCGATCGTCGCCGTACCCACCATGTTGTGCGGCGTGTACGGCATGAACTACGACCACATGCCAGAACTCCGCTGGGCTTTCGGCTATCCCCTCGTCCTTGCCGTCATCGCCACCGCCTGCTTCCTCCTGTACCGCACCTTCAAGCGCAACGGCTGGCTCTGACGTCCGACGCGAACGCCTGCCGCATGGCCCGCTCCAGCCGGGAGAAGGCCTGTTTGTCCCCGCGTTGGTCACCACTGACAATCACTCGGCGTGGCCTCCAATGCCTATACATCCGCCGAAATGCCTCTGTACGCTTTCAGTGGGGCAGGGACACGGGGGGCACAGTGACACCATCGCCGGCAAACGGCATCACGGACTTATTGCTCGCGGAGCTGACCGGCGGCAACGCGCAGGCTGCCACGGAACAGTTGCTGGGGAATACCGACGAGTTGGAGCTCACGGTCGCCACCGTGTCGATTCTCCGCGACATCCTCGACCACATCACGAACTACGAATTCGAGCAGTCGTCCGGCAGCAGTTTCGCGGATTCATGCAAGGCGGCGCGTCAGAGACTCCGGTCTCATCCCGCCGCACCCGCCGTCGGGTTCGTCTCGTTGATCTGTTTGAACGTCGTTCTCCTGGAGCGGCGCTTCAAGTCGCCGGATGCCTCGGAACAGCGGCGGGCCGACGCCTACTGCAGATTGATGTTCCGCACCCCGGGAATCGGCCGGGCCATCGAACTGGTCTACGGCCCGGTCGGTCATCCTTCGACCACGCCCACGGAGTCGGGTTTCTGGTCCCAGATCGACTTCGCGAGCCTGCGATACCACAAGGCGGGAACCACCTCGTTCATTCTGCGCGGCACCAGAAAAACCCCGGACAACGAGGCCGGCTCCTACAGCCCGTTGGCCGTCAAATGCGTTCTCTTCCCCTGGAACAAACTGGCGGCCATCGCGCGAGCGACGGATCTGTACGCCGAGCGCTACGGCCGGAGCACCGTCTCCGAGCGGGTCGTGAAACCCGAGGCCTCCTCGGGGCAATGGGTCCTCATGCCCTTCCAGAACGGGCGCACGCTGGGTGAACTGCTCACGGAGTTCGAAGCCGGTCGCCCCTCGATGGCCGACAGGATCGGCATGGCGGAGGACATCGCCCACAAGCTCACCACGGCCCTGCACAAACTGGCTCACACGGCGGCCGTGGACGTCTCCGACCCGTCGTGCCAGCACCTGGATCTGTCGCCCAACAACGTCATCATCGACGACGAAGGCATAGCGAAATTCATCGATCTCGGTATCAACCACCTCTACAGCAGGCAGGTGGGAATCGCCGAGCACGACGACGCCGTCTACATCGCCCCCGAGATCAAGAACAAACGCAACGCGTCCCCCACGGCCGACGCCTACTCTCTCGGCATCATCCTCATGCAGATCCTCGCGGGCGCCCCGCCACGGGACGGCCGTACCCCGGAAAGCATCTGGACCGCCAGCCCCAACCTGGGACGCCTGCTCGAAGATTTTATCGAGGAACGGCCGGAGAACAGGATCCTGCTACTGGCTCACGACACCGGTTTCCGGTTCGACGCGCTCCGCGACCATCTGGGATTCTTCTTCGATCTCGTGCGCCAGGAACCCATCGCCCAGCCAGGGGAATACCAATACGTGCTCGCGCGCATCGCTCCCGCCTCGCGCGAGGCATGGACACAGTTCCAGCAGTGGCTGCACCTGCGCAACAACGGCCACTCCCACATATCCGGCCGCAATGAACGCTATCTGCTGTTCTTCTCGGCCCTGTCCACATTCGGGTGGTGGTTCATCGTCTCCAAAACCGCGCTGGTGACCGTGGGAGACACCGTGACGGGAAAGGCCGAGGCGCTGCCCGCCGGACTGGAGTTGTACGCCAAGGTCATCGCGCTGTCCCAGGGGCTGGTGGCGGCCAAGTTCTACCAGACAATCCTGGCGCGACTGACGGTCAGCGGAATCCCGGGCCCGCGAGCCCGTCTCGCGGAAGTCTCGATGCGGACCATGTCCGTGGTCGCCGTACCCACGACGGCCCTGTCCACCTTCTCCCCCGGCCTCTACTGGGTGTGGCCCTGGACCTGCGCGGGCGGTGCGGTCGCCGTCGCATTGAGCAACTGGACCACGTGGCACACCGCGAACCGGCTCCTCGACGACGCGGAACAGGAACTCTCCACCGCACCCGCCCCCGACCGCCGCTTCGCGCGCGGCTACGAGCAGTGGTGGTGGACCATGCTGCTGTACGCGCTGATCATCGTCATCATCGGCTGGGGGATCCAGATCGGGGCTCTCAAGGACCTCGCCGCCTATGTCTTCATCCTCGTCACCATCACCGTCGGCGTCCACTACGGCTCCAAGTGCGCCGCCGCCGGTCCGGCCATCTGCGGCAGCATCGCCCGGGCGTTCTTCGCGGGCCAGCGGCTGGAGATCCTCCGCCGGCGCGGTCAGGCGCCGTAGAGGTCTCCTGGACAGATCCTGATCAGCGTGGTGCCGTCCGTCTCGATGAGCCGGGCGTGTGTCTCCGGCGCCGAACCGGTCCTGGCGTGAAGGGATCCTCGTAACTCCAGCCCTCGTAAGTCGACTTGAGCCGGAGACCCAGAAACGTCGTCGAAGGCCGTGATGTCCGGCCGGATCATCGAGGCGCCGTTTAACGGTCAGTCCTGTCCGGCCTGTTCAGCCCGTCCTGCCCGTCCAGGGACGTAAGTTCGGCCGGACATCGGTGCGCGGACGGCCGCGGACAGTTCGGCGCCACGGTTCCTTGTCGCGTCCGCGTGCTTCAGGAGCAGGCTCACCAACTCCGACAACGAAGCCTTGACCCCGTCGAACTCGCCGGGCCAGATGGTGCGTTGCTCACCGCGGCACACACGCCGCCACTCGGGTTCGACGCCGGGCGTGCCGGTCGTGGCGTCGAAGAACTGGTAGGCGGCGGCAGCCAGTACACGGCCCATCGACAGTGCCTCTGCGTGCAGTTGACGCTCCAGCTCGCTCACCGCGTACTCGATCGCCGCGACCAGATCACGGTGCAGCCGCTCCATGCCCGCGGTGGCCCCGGCCGCGAAGCTGCCCGTGCCCTCGGCGGGAGTGGCGGTGCCGGTGCTTCCGTTCGTGCTGCCGGAACCCTCCTGCTCCCACTGTTCCCATTGGTGGCGCGGCGGATGGGCCGGTTCGGGCGGCGGCTGGAACCAGTTCGCGCGACTCGTCGGCTGCCGCGGGTCGGTGCCCGGTGCCACGTCGGCCCGCGGCGGCCCTCCCACGGGTTCCTCCACCGGAGTCCGGCCACTGGCGACGGGGACCGGCGGCACCTGTCCCAACGAGTGGCGCACCTGATGCACGACGGGGCTGCCGACCCGCAGGAACAGGCTGCCGTAGTCCTTGCGCAGCCCGGTCAGGTCCTGCAACGCCTTCCTCAGGATGGGAACGGGGAGGCGTTCGACGCGCCGCAGCAACACCTCCAGCGACCGGTCGTCCACCGGTACGAGTGCCTCGGTGGCCGCGCAGCGAGTCCGCCACGCGCTGCCACAGCAGGTCCACGGCACGGTCGACCGAGAGGTCGACCCCGCCGAACTCCTGGGCCAGTTTGGTGCGGGCCCTGTTGAACCACAGGTCCCACGTCTCGCCCCAGCTCTGATACATGCCGGACCTGGCCTCGAACCGCCAGGCTTCCTCGTTGTCGTGGTCGAAGCCCGTCCGCGCCCACGACCGGACCCGCTCGGCGGCCTCGCCGACCGCCGTCTCGATCTGGGGGATGTGCTCCCTACGGTGCACCATGGCGTCGTATTCCTCGTACACCGAGGCGAGATCCTGAGCGAGGTGGTTGCGCAGCTGCTTCGTCAGGCTCTGCAGGCTGTCGACCTCGTCGGGGATGCCCAGCCGCCACTGTTCGCAGGCGACGGTGACATCCTGCGCGAAGCCGACTATGTCTCGCACGACTTCGTCCATCCGGCGTCCGAGGCCGTCGAACGTCGCCCGGTCCATCTCCGCGAGCCGGTCGGCGAGATGGCCGAGCACGACGGGCAGGAGCTGTTCGCGGACCGCGGCGTCGGCCGTCTCGGCGCTGCCGCCCAGGGGACATTCCACTGCCCTCATCTGGTAGTTGCGCGCCGCCTCACGCGAGGAGACCCGCAGGTTGCGCACCGATTCGGCGCTCAGCCCGGCGTCCGGGTTGACCACCACCATGACGAAGTCCGCCATCTGGACGTCACCGCGGGCGAGTTGTGTGAGCCGCAGGTCGGCGTAGTCGACCTCCTTGAAGAAGGCCCCGTCGGACGCGCCCCTCTTCACGTGGAGCAGGAAGTCCACTCCGTGCGTGAGGTCGCGCAGGAAGTGCCGCTGTACGTCGAGGCCCGCCTCGCCCGCGCCGGGCAGGTCCACGAGGACCATCGCCGTGGCGTCCAGGTGCGGGAAGTCGCAGTGGATGTGGACGTCCCGTACGGCGTGATAGAGCCTCGGCATGCTGTCCTCGGCGTCCTTGCCGTCCGGATAGCTGACGTAGGGAGCGAGTTCCTCCAGGGGAACCACGAGCGGCTCCCGTTCGCCGCCGGACTTCGCGTTCTTCTCCAGCAGCGGCAGGTAGTCGTCGAGCGAACGCTGAGCCTGCAGCAGCTTCTTGAGGTAGGGGACAACGACCGCGCTTCGGTCGTCGGCCGCCGCTCCTTCGTTCTCCACATGGGGATACGGGTACGTACGGAACGCGGCCGGATCCCTGGGCGGGCCGCCGGTCAGTTTCGCCGAGGCGTGCAGCGGTGTCAGGTACTCGTCCACGAACTCGCCCCAGGTCCGCAGAGTGACGCGTGCCTCCGCCCGGTCCCGGTCGTGGTGGATCCAACTGCGGGACGCGGTGGTCGGGTTGTCCGGGTACGACGGCAGTACGGTGCCGTCGAGGCCGCTGGCCGCCCGGAGGACGGTGCTCTTGCCGGCCCGGGTGCGGCCCACGACGCCGATGTTGACCGTGTCCCGGTTCACCCGGGTCCGCACCGCCGCCAGATGGGTGCCGGTCGACTCCACCTGCCGGGCCAGCCGGTCGAGCGGGTCCGGCCCGCCGTCCGCCAGCGGGCGCCGCCATGTCTCCACCATGCGCAGCGCACGGCCCGGGTCGGCGGCCTGCGCGCCCGCGGTGGTCGACTCGGCCACCAACCTGTCTACCGCTTCGACCAGTTCCTCGAACCGGTCCCTGAACCGACCCCACTGTCGGTCGATCTCCGCCACCAACGGCCGGTTCGCCGCCCGGCTGGCCAGAGCACGGCTGATCGCCGCCTCCAGACGTGACCGTTCCACGTCTCCCCCTCGGAGCAGTCGGATAAAACAACTATCCTGCGATTGGGAGAATATAGAGGCAGATTCCCGGGATGACCCTTGATAGACAGACATTGAACACTTACGTGACGAAGCCGCCGCAAGTGACCAACTCCGGTCAGAATTGGGGCACATGAGCGACAGCAGCAGTCGGTTTCAGAAGTAGTCGTCCGGTTTCAGGGCGTTGAGCGCGATCCAGCGCTGCGGTGTCGTGGCGGTGGGGACGTCGGCGCCCTGCGACGAGGCGCGGAAGAAGTCCTGGGTGTCGAGGGCGATCCGGGGGTCGTCGTCGACGCGGCGCGCCATCTCGTAGTAGACGGCCAGCACATGGACACATCGGGGGCCGTCGGCCGGGCAGGCGCAGTCGATGCCGACGACCCGCGGTACGGGCCGGTGTCCGTCGTCGGCCAGCGCGCGGTACAGCTCGTCGGTGAGGACGGGCCGGACGCCGGACAGCCGGCGGGAGATGGCGGCCGTCACCTCCCGGGGCATCGCCGCGACCTCGATGTTCGCCACGAAGGCGGTGCGGCCGTGGTGGACGACGGCCCGTACGGTCCGGCCGTCGATCGTGATCTCGACCTTCCCGTCGCGGGCGAGTCTGCGCGCCCGCGGGAGTTGCGGATCGGGGCGGGTCTGGCGCAGCGGCTCGGCGAGCCGGACCCAGTCCTTGCCCCACGGCGTGTATCCGAAATCGCTGTCGGGCATGGTCAGTTGTCCCGCTTCCGGCGCAGGACCTCGATGAGACGGTCGTCGTCCAGGCGCGCCAGCCCCGCGACACCGGACATGTCGGCGATGTCGGAGAGCGCGGACTTACGCGAGTGCATGGCCGCGATGTGCTCCTCGACGGTGGTCCCCGTGGTCAGTGTGGTGATGGTGACGGTGCGGGTCTGTCCGATCCGGTGGACCCGGTCGGAGGCCTGTGCCTCCACGGCCGGATTCCACCAGCGGTCGAAGTGGATGACGTCGGCCGCGCGGGTGAGCGTGAGCCCGGTGCCGCCGGCTTTCAGGCTGAGCACCATCACTTGAGGGCCGTCGGGGGCCTGAAACCGGCGGACGAGGTCGGACCGCTGCTCCTGGTCCAGGCCGCCGTGGAAGAACGGCACCCCGATCCCGAACTGTTCCGCGCAGTGCCGCACCAGCAGTTCACCGGTCCGCACGTACTGCGTGAAGATCAGGGTGGGCGAGCCTGTTTGGAGGTTGTTGGCCACGATGTCGGTGCACAGGTCGAGCTTTCCCGACCTGCCCGCCAGCTCGTCCAGGTCGTCCAGGTCGTCGCCGAGCAGGCCCGGATGGTTGCAGACCTGCTTGAGCGCGGTCAGGGCCGCCAGCACCCTGGTCCGGCGCTGCGCACCGCTGCCGAAGCCGTCGTCGATGACCTGCTCCAGGACGCGGTCGTACGACTGCTGCTGTTCCTCGGTGAGGTCGCAGATCAGGTCGGCGTGGATCTTGGCCGGGAGCGAGCCGGCGACCTGGGCCTTCTTCCGCATCAGGACGACCGGTTCGATCACCCCGCGCAGTCGGGCGGCGGCGGCGACGGAGCCGTCCGCGATCGGCCGGACGAAGCGGCGGCGGAACTGCGTCCTGTTCCCGAACAGGTGCGGTGCGACCAGGTTGAGCAGTGCCCAGAGTTCTTCCAGGTGGTTTTCGACGGGTGTTCCGGTCAGGGCGATCCGGGTGTCGGCCGCGATGGTCCGCGCGGCTTTCGACACCTGGGTGCGGGGGTTCTTCAGCACCTGCGCCTCGTCGAACACCGCGGTGGTCCATCGATGCTCCGTCAGGACGGGGCCGTGGAGGCGTAGCGTCGGGTAGCCGGTGAGGACGACCGTGCCGCCGGCCGGTGTCTCCAGCGGGCCGCCGCGCCAGACCGTCGTCCGCAGGCCGGGGGCGAACCGCTCGATCTCGTGTGCCCAGTTCCCGACCAACGACGTGGGACACACGACCAGTTGGGGCCCCTCCGCGGCTTGCCCGGTGAGGTAGCCGATGGCCTGCAGCGTCTTGCCGAGCCCCATCTCGTCGGCGAGCACCGCGCCGCCGTGCGCGTCGACGGTCTCTCGCAGCCAGCTCACCCCGCGCACCTGGTACGGCCGGAGCGCGGCGGTCAGTGTGGCGCGCAGTTCGCCGGCGACGGCGCGGGTGTGGCGGAAGACGGCCACGGCGTGCTCCGCGGAGGTGACGGCGACGCCGGTGGCGTCGGGGACGGCGTGCGCCGCGAATCCGCGGTTGTGCGCGTTGCGGATGGTACGCAGCGGCAGGGCCAGATCGTGGAGACCGTCCGCCGATCCGTCGGTGGAGGCGTTGTCCACCACGACCACGCGGGCGAGCGCGTACGCGG